>JAKAYZ010000224.1 GCA_021816165.1 Planctomycetota bacterium
TCGAGAGCGAACGGTTCGACGAGAAAGTGCAGCGGAGGTAGCGGGCGCGCGGCGAGCCAATCGTGCACACAGGCGCGCAACTCGCCATCGTGCAGCGCGTCGGCGGGTTGGACGCGCGCAATCCGCGTACGCTGCGCCGGCCCAGTGTCACCGGGGAAATTTCCGCGCCGTTTATGGCGGGGCTGCTGGTTTTAACCGGGTTGCTGTTTATCGGCGCAACAGGGCTGTTTTACGTCCTGAAGCAGAATATCTTTCCGCTGCTGCTGTCGGCGCCGGTTCTGGCGTGGATCGCCGGCTACAGCCTGACCAAGCGATTCACCTGGTTGTGTCATTTTGTGCTGGGCATTTCCTTGGGGTTGGCGCCGGTAAGTGCGTGGATTGCTATTGTTCCTCCGCACGGGCCGGCGGTTGATCCGCAAATATTGCTTCTGGGGATTGCGGTAACTTTCTGGACGGCCGGCTTTGATATTTTATACGCGCTGCAGGATATGCAGGTGGACCGCAGTGAGAAACTATCCTCCATACCGGCGAAAATCGGTATCGGAAAGTCTTTGTGGGTGTCGCGGCTGTGCCACCTGCTGACAATCATGGCGATGACCGCTTTTGGCAGCGGCTGGCTGGGGGGGATGCCGTTGGGCGTGCTGTTCTGGATCGGGCTGGCGGCCGTGCTGATCCTGCTGGTTGTTGAACAGTCCCTGGTGAAGGCGAATGATATTTCAAAGGTCAATCTGGCCTTTATGACGGTCAACGGCCTGGTAGGGCTGGTATTTGGAACACTGGCGATTGCGGCGGTTCTGCTGCATTAAAAGCGCCTGCGATTGCCCACCGGCGGCCTGATTGACAAGCCGCCGCGGTTCCGGCATATAGATTTCCGGCGGTAACCCCGGCCGACCCCCGGCTGTGCCATAAGTGACGGAGAAAACAATCATGTCAAGCTATAAATTTGGTGTAGCCGTTTTAGTGGTATTTGTACTGGTCATCGCGGGAATCGCCGCATATTTTATCTGGCCCAGCGGTCTGGGGCAGGCCTCGTCGCATGCCATGCGCAGAGGGTTTTTGCAAGCGATCAAGGTTAATGGTTCGTTGGGTGCTTTGGCTCCGGTATCAACCGGCGGCGGAGCCGGGGCGCTTTATGCCAAGGCCTATGAAAAGCTTATGGAAATCGCGCCGGACGCGGATTCGCTGGACAATGCCCGGCACAATATCGCCCCGGAAAAGGATCCTGGCCTGATGGCCATAGTGACACTGCTGGAAAAAGCCGCCGCCAAATCCATAGGGCGCCGATACATGGTCTTTTCGCCAAAGCTGCCTGTTCCGGCAGTGGATGATCCGATTGCGGATCGTGTGGCGGCGCTGGGGGATATTTGTTCAACTGCGGGCGCGGGGTTGATGGCCGATGGTCGTCCCAAGGCGGCGGTGAAGGCCCTGCAGGCGAGCATGGTATTCGGTTATCGCGTGTGGAAGCGGGGATTGCTGGTGGATATACGGGGCAATGCGCTGGGGGCGATGGATGTCGGTGTGCAGGGGCTCACGCAATTGTATAAATCCGGACCGCTTGCGAATGCCGCAAAATTCGCCGCATGTGAAAAGTTGCACCGGGCCATCAGCCGGGCCACAAAAAAATGGTTTGCAAAATCCGGGTTTGTGTGCGTCATCGCGCCCAGGCCGGGGGACATGGTCTATATTGCGCGGCACGATCAAGACATTTCCTGGCGCATTGAAGCGATTATGGAACTCGGCGTGGCGCGCTGGGCGACGGATTACCAGCCCAGAGCGGCCGCCATCAAAAATTTTCTCCATCGGCTTGCCGGCAGCCGGAATCCCTGGATTCGCCGGGCGGCGGCGCGGTCTATCGGCTTGACGCTTCACAATATCCAGGCAGCCGGTTGAACCGTACCCGCGGCCGGCGGTTTCACGCTGCGGCCGGCGCCTTGGATGCCGGCGCTTTGGATGCCGCCGCCTCTTTACGCGGTGCGCCGGCACTCTGCACAACCAGAATTGAACAACTGCTCGCATGGGCGACGAAACTCGGCCCGCTCCCCAGTAAATTCTGCTGCAGCTTCCACTTGGGTGAAATACCGAGAATAATCAGATCATGTTTGGTGGATTGCTCCACCACCACGCCGGCCGGATCACTGCTGGGCACAATCTGCATACGAATGTTTCGGCCGCCTTCCGGGTTCGGCAAAAAACGGTCCACCAGGTCTTTCACTCCCATTTCTTCGTCCGAGGCGGCCCGCTGGGGTTTTACCACGTGCAAAATGGTAATCTGCGCATCGGCGCTGCGGCTGAAGAGTTGTGCGGCCATCAGCGCGCCGGTGTCCTGCGGTTCGCCGAGGTAGGGCACCAGAATCCGCTGCAACCCGCAAACCTTCTTGCTTATGAGAATGCCGGCATGGCACGGCGCTTTTTTCAGCACCTGTTTCACCACGCCGCCGATGGCCGATGGATTCAGAATGCCGCGGTGAGCGCCCATCAAAATCCAGTCCGCATGCTGATGCTGTGCGACCCGGCAGATATCCCGGGCGATGGTGCGGCTGGGAAAACTAAGAGGCTGCATTGTCACCTTATGATCGGCGGCCTCCCTGGCGGCGAAATCCAGCGGGTCTTCGCCTGTTGAGCCCCGGGATTCGCGCGCGTGTTGCCAGTCGCCGGGTTCCAGCATGTGCAGTGCGGTGAGACGGCCGGGCCGCCCGGCCAACAGTCCTGCCGCGAGTTGCACCAGCGTTTTGGATGTATCCGGCTGGGAAAGCGGAATGAGGATATGCAACTGGCTGCCGGCATCGGTTTGCTTTCCGGACGATCGCGAGGCGATGCTTTGGCGAAGTTTGCGGCGCTGGGCGGGGAATTCGATGAGCCGGGTAAGGCCGGATGAAAAGACCGTGATGGCCAGCAATACGACGATAAAAAGGGCCAGGCTTTGCGAACTGATGGCGCGCATCTGCCAGCCGATGCTCAACACGACCAGTTCCACCACGCCGTGGGTGTTCATCAAAAGTCCCAGCCGGGCCGCATCGGCGGTTTTGGCGCCCAGCAGGCGCGCCGGCCCGGCGGAGAAGATAAATTTTATCAGGAACAGGGCGCCGGCGAGTTCCGCGGCAGTGCGCCACACATCGTGGCCCACGAGGCCGGCGATATCGGTATGAAGGCCCATGTTGGCAAAAAAGATCGGCATGAGGATTAGAAGGGTAAGGTCTTCCAGCTTTGATGTGATGTGTTGCACAAACGCCTCATCCGCGGGAAAAATAAGTCCCATCATGAAGGCGCCGAAAATGGCGTTGATTCCCAGTACTTCCGTCACCATGCCGCTCATCAGCAGCATAAACAGGGTGATGGCCAGCACATTTCGCGTCATGCGTCCGCGGACTTCAAAATGGGCGTAAAACCGCCACAGGAATCGGCGTATCACGAACATCATGACAATGACATAAGCCGCGGCGAGAAAGGCCGTGCGCGTACCCACCCAGACGGAGAACAAGATGGAGGATCCGGCGCCGGTCATGTTCGCCCGGGCCAGGTCGTAAATAACCGCCAGCAGGCACCATCCGGCGACATCGAGTACCGCGGCGGTGGAAATGGCCAGCAATCCCGCGGGTGATTTTCCCAGATTCAAATCGCTGATGACGCGCGCCAGCACGGGAAACGCCGTCATCGCCATGGCGGTGGCCGCCATGAGAATAAACGCCAACGGGCTGGCTTCATGGCCGCCCGCAAGATGATAGTGCAGGATAGTCCATGCGATGGCCAGTCCGCAGATAAATGGCCCCAGCAGACCGGTGATACCCGTGACCACCACCGTGGCGCCCTTGCCGCGCAGCGAGCCGATGTCCAGCTCCAACCCCACAATGAACATGAAAAAAATCACACCCAGTCCCGCCAGCAGGTTCAGCAGCGGGAGTGATTCGGCGGGAAACAGCCAGTTCTGAACGCTGCCGTGCCACAGCAGGCCGAGGCCCGAGGGTCCCAGCAGAATTCCGCCGATCATTTCCCCCACGACTTCCGGCAGACCCATGAAGCGCAGCGCCGCGCCGCAGGACCGCGCCACCAGCAGAATGACGGCAATTTGAAGGACAAGGTGCTGGATTGTCATGCAAGATTCCAAGTATCGCGCGGCACGCGCCGACCGTCGGTTCCGGCATCATACCGGATCACCCCTGCTTCTGCATGAAATATTTATAGGTCCATCAAACCGGATGCGGGATTGATTCGCCGCCGGCAATTTAACCGTGTGCCGGCCTATAACCACCGCCGGCGTTACGCAATATCCGCGGAGTCTGAATTCTACGGTCCGGTGATGCAGGTTTAGCCGCGGAAATGTCGATAAAACTGCGGAAGATCGCACCTTAACGCGCAGTGAATTCGCCGGCCGGTCAGGCCGCCCCGGTGTCGTATGAAAGGGATGCAGGATGCCCGCTGTTGAAACGATGATCGCCCAGGCCGATAGTTCAACGATCGTTCGTCTTTCGGATGCGCCGCTGGCATGGATGAACATGTCCGATGCGCCGCGGGAGATATACCTGTCGGAACTCATAGGCGCTCTGAGTTACGCGCTGGACCTGACGGAAGGTTTACCGCCGGGACACTGCCTGCGAGCCTGCTGGCTGGGAATGAAAATCGGCTATCGTCTGGATTTGACCGAGCGCGAACTGTCGGATTTGTACTACACGATTCTGCTTAAAGATGCCGGTTGTTCCAGCAATGCGGCCCGCCTGTTTGAGCTTTACGCCAATGACGAGCGCGAAATAAAACGGAATTACGCCACGCTGGATACGCAAAGCTTCACGCGTGTGGCCCGGTTTGTGCTGGCCAATCTGGCGCCGGAGGCGTCCCTGCGGGAAAAGCTCGGCAGATTTATTAATCTGGCCATGAACGGCGAAAAACTTCAAACCGAACTGGTGCAGGGAAGGTGCGAACGTGGATCGGAAATTGCCCGGCAGATGGGATTCAGTGAAGTGGTCGCGGAGGGAATCGCCTGCCTGGCGGAATATTGGAACGGCAAGGGCCGTCCGTCCGGGCTGGCCGCCACGGCCATTCCACTGGTAAGCCGGATCGCCCTCATCGCACAGGTGGCGGAGGTGTTTTACAGCGCCGGCGGAGCGGGCGAGGCGATCCGGCAGCTACGGGTGCGCAGCGGCGTCTGGTTTGACCCGGTGCTGGTGCAGACGGCGGTGGAACTGTCCGCCGAGCCGAATTTTTTCGGCGCGCTGGACTCGGCGGATCTGGAGATTCGCGTTCGTTCACTGGAGCCTTCAATCCATGCCTGCCTGGTCAATGATACGCAGATGGACGAAATTGCCGCCGCCTTCGCCCGTGTGATCGACTCCAAAAGCCCGTTT
>JAKAYZ010000225.1 GCA_021816165.1 Planctomycetota bacterium
TGTGAAATAATGAATTATATAGCTTAATGATTTAATATAAAATGGAAGATTAGTAGGAGAGTATGAAGTTAGGTATGAAGTGTTATGCAGAATTAAAATTAAAGCTGCCTATGTAACATACTAAGCGCTTATTCTGCTCATTTCTTTTTTCCACCAGCCATTGCAGCCTTTGCCTTTGCGACACCTCTGACTCTCTTGACTCTGCCCTTGATTTCCTTTCTGGCTTTTGAGTAATCGCCCCTTAGTGTCGGGACATCCAATGGCCTTGCGTGTCGGGGTGCGTAGTCGATATTCAATGACCCAAAACGGGTCTTCATCCCAGATACCGTCACGCTTGAACCGGTCGATTTCTGATGGGGGCCAGTTTTGCATTTTGGCCATGAAGGTGTGGCGGCAAGCGTTGAATTTAGGCCATTCGGGGGAGTTGATATCACACATAAGTGCGGTGTCGCGAAAGAATTCGCTTGGGGTGGGTGTTTTATCTTTGTTCCACATTTCTGTGAATTTGTCGTACATGACGATCGAATGGCCGCCTCCTTTGCCACATTCCCAGGTCATGCTTTGCAACAGACCTTCCCGGTTGGTCCGTGGAACTGGTACAGGGTTAAAATCTTCGGGCAGATCTTCAGCTTGGGAGCGGGGCACCGGGCTTTTCTTCATACGGCAGGCAGCTATAGAGATGGTTCGGCCATCGTCGGCCAGTCGTTGGAAGTCCGCGGCCGTCGGCGGGCGGTTGAAATAAACCTTCGCCTGTGTATCCACGCGGCGTGGCCACTGTTTGTAGCTTGGATGTGGCAGCAGTGGATCGGGGGGTAGGTCCTGCCCATCCGGCGGGGACATCCCGTCGAGTGCGTGAAGAAGATTATTATTGATGGCCAGCAATGCCTTCAAATTCTTGGCATGGATCTGGCATGCCTCGGCGTGGAGTTCGGTGATAAAATCGCCACAATTGCCAGGGTGGTTGTTGATATGAACGGCATCATTGCCGTTGGCGGAGCGCAGAATACAAAAGCCACGCTTGAAATTGGGCATCCGCCAACTCCGACCGAAAAGCTCCTGTTCAAAGTTATCCTGTGGCTGTGTGCGGTCCTGCCGCCAGAGGTCCAGTTGCTCCTGGTAAAACTGACTGCGGGTACTCTTCTCTTCGAATGGATAAAAGCTGTAAGTGTGATTGGCGATTTCCAAAGCATCCCAGCTTTGGGAGTGGACGGCGGTAATACGAAGTGGTTCCATCGGTGTACTCCTTTACAAAAAAAGAGGAAACGCAGCTATGACTCCGGCATCGTGCGGGAAGTCGCTGGTGTGATTGGGTTACAGGGCGATGTTGGCGGAGAAGGTGTCTGTGTCAGCAGAAGGATGACGGTTTTGATATGGATGGACAGCGTGGGCCAGGCGGTTACAACGGTAGCCAATTCGGGCGGTAAGCCACTGGTATCAAGTACAAGTGTGCCGGATTTCGTGCCGCACAATTTTGAAAATGGTGGGTTTGCTTGAGTTCTTGGGGTGGGTTCGACTCCTGCCGGGCGCAGTGTGGTTAAAACCCAAGCTGAATACATGTTTCGTGCATACCTTCGGGGGTCCGAAGGGCGGCCTCAAATTCCTCAATATCCGGTATTTGACCGGATGGCGAGCTGATGATTGCCACCTGTCCACCACGACTCAGAGCGCGTCGCCTGAGAATGCAAGCCAGAACGTGGGGTGTACTCGCCCACTACTTGGCGTGGCGGTTGGGTACCGGTACGCTGCACACGCTTAGTCGATTCAATATTTACCATAAACGGGACCGAAATTTCGGCACGCGGCAAAGTCAGCAGCTTGCGGCTCATTGGCACCAAAGGCTGTCCATGCGCCGGGACGGAATATGCGCTCTTCCGGCACATTGTGCATATACACTGGAATACGCAGCATGGCGGCCAGGGTTATCAACTCGTGGCCAATGTGCCCGCTGGAAAACGCGCAGTGATTGGCCCCCCAGTTGTTCATAACCGTATACGCATCGCGAAACACTCCCTGGCCGGTGCAGCGCGGGGCAAACCACGTGGTGGGCCAGGTCGGGTTGGTCCGGCGATCCAAGGTATCGTGGACAGCCGGTGGCAGATCAACCGTAAATCCCTCGGCGATTTGCAGCGCCGGGCCGAGTCCCTTTATTAAATTCAGCCGCGCTGCCGTGACCGGCATCGCACCACGGGTGCGGAAGCGCACGGAAAACCCACCACCACGGAAGTATTCATACATGGCCGGACACCATTGAGCAGCGGCCAGGCAGGCGCGAGCTTCTTGCGGTGTGATCTGCCACCACGGCTTAATAGCAGGATGACCATCCACCGTCTGGCAACCCATGCCATCGAGTGCCGCCGAACCGCTGTTAATTAAATGTAGAATTCCACCTTCAGCCTCGCCCCGGAGTTGATGGCCGGTAGCCCGATGCACCGCGTGCGGACTCCAATAGGTGCGCACATCGGCAAATATCTGCGCGGTCCCGGTGAGCAAATGGCCAAAAAGCATGGTCGCACCGTTCAGGGCGTCGTTTTCGGTGGCCACCATAAAAGGTTGCCGGATGCCATTCCAATCAAAGGAGGAGCACAGCATAGTCTCCAGGAAGTCACCATTGGGATAATGATCCGTCCATTGGCGCTGTCCCTGAAAACCTGCCGCGATGGCGTTATGCCCGAGAGCCTCTTCACCAAAACCCGCCGCCGCCAACCGCGGATTGCCGATCATCAGATCACGCACGATCAGCGTCATCTTCACGGATTGTTCCAACTCCCTGGATTTTTGAGCGCGGCTTCGGCGACGTTTGGCAGTATTTCCATCCATTCCTTCCCGACAATTGGCTTTGGTCCAGTTCAGAGCATGATGAAACTCCCGGGCATCATAGATGTTGCGATCGATGCGGCGGGCAAGCTCCGTCATATCCACACTCATCACCCGCATGCCCAGATAGCTTTCAAAAAATGCGCTGTCCACGGCCGATCCGGCGATGCCCATGGACACACCGCCGATAGCGCAATAGGATCTTCCGCGCATTGCCGCCACCGCCAGACCCGCACGGGCAAACTGCAGCAGTTTCCACTGGACATCCTCCGGGATGGCGGTATCCGTGGCTTCCTGCACGTCGCGCCCGTAGATATTGAAGGCCGGCAATCCCTTTTGACTGTGGGCCGCTCCCACGGCCGCCAGATAAACCGCCCCTGGCCGTTCCGTGCCATTAAATCCCCAGACCGCTTTTGGGATCAGGGGGTCCATATCCATGGTTTCCGAACCGTAACACCAGCAGGGGCTGACGGTGATGGATACGCCGACACCCCGCGACGCAAACTTTTGCGCACACTTGGCCGCCTCGGCAATACCGCCGATGGTGCCATCCGCCAATACACATTCCACCCTGGTACCGTCGGCGTGGCGCAGCTTGGCCGTCAACAGGCCAGCGACACTGCGTGCCATGTCCATGGTCTGCTTTTCCAGTGATTCGCGTACGCCATCCCGCCGGCCATCAATGGTCGGTCGAATACCAATTTTGGGATTCACGCCCACCAGACGATTCTTTGGTTTGTTAACGACGATTTTTTCCATCTTAGCCACCAGCTTATTCATTCGACATCGGTGTTGGGCAGGCTGCCCAATACGTAACCGGAGATATGGCCAACCTTTCCTGAATTACCAGCTTACCGCCAACGGTTCAACCCATACGATTACCACAAAAAAGTGTAACACGAAGCGTTATCAGTGCCTAGTGCTCTGTCTTGGCCATCGCGTTTGGGCGAGCAATGAAGGAGTTGCAGATGGAGTTGATCTATGCCCGCAGTCCAAAGGCTCAGGGGGAGTAGAGCGTCGGCACGCGCTGTTCCCGTATCGTCTGGTTAATGAGATGCGGCTGCGGCACATTTCGGATATGGCCCAGGGGCATGCTTGGTCAGAGAAGTTTTTCTGAAGGATTTGAACCGGCGGAAAGAAGGATGGGGTGGGCCGTGCGGTCGGGTGGAGCCGACGTGGCAGCCCGGCTCTTATGCCTTCAAAAATTGTCGCTCGCGCAGAAGTCCCACAATCCGATCCACACTCTGATCGACCGTCAGCACGTGGGTTGGTAATTCCATATCCGGTACGGTCGGTGGCTCGTACTGGGTGCTTATGCCCGCCACGCCTTTCACCTGTCCGCGGTCGGCCAGGCGATATATGCCGCTGGTATCGCGAGCCCGGCACACCTCAAGCGGCGCGGACAGATAGATTTCCAGAAATCGTTCCGGCCCAATCAGCCGCCGCACTTTTTCCCGTACCGCCGCATGCGGGGCAACCAAAGCGCACACGCAAATCAGGCCGGATTCGTTGAGAATGCGCGCCATTTCCGCAGTGCGGCGGAGGTTTTCCGAGCGGTCATCGGCGGTGAAGCCCAAGTCGCTGGTGATACCCCGGCGTAATTCCTGGCCATGCAACACCGTTACCAGATGCCCGCGCTCAAAAAGTTTTTCCTCCAGAGCGTACGCGATGGTAGCTTTTCCGGAGCCGGTTAATCCGGTAAGCAGAATGGTGACAGGGGTTTGACCCAGCCGACTTTCGCGCTGGTGCAGCGTAATGCGAGTGTGGGGGCGATCCGCAGGCATACTGGCTGGTGGCGACCACGGGTCCGCCCGGCTGCGGGAATCGTCGGGTTCAATAATCATCCCGGCACCCACCGTGTTGCTGCTCTGGCGATCAATGATGATAAATGCACCGGTAGCCCGATTACGGCGGTAAGCATCGAAGGCAATGGGCTGGGTGATGGAAATGGAACATCGACCCACTTCATTCAGATGCAGGGTTTCCAAAGGCTTTTCTTCCAGCGTGTTGATATCTATTCCTGCGAGAATATTGATGTCACCGGGTACGGTGCGCGTGGTTTGTTTAATCAGATAACTGGCGGTTAGGTCCAGCGGTTGTTCGCTCAGCCATACTACATGCGCTGTGAAGTCATGGCCAAAATGCGGCTGGCTTTCCGGATGAACCAGCATGTCCCCACGGCTAATATCAACTTCATCCGCCAAGGTCACGCTGACCGCCATTGGGCATTGGGCTTCCTGCAGATCCCCATCGCGTGTCACAATGGATTTGATCCGGCTTCGACGTCCGGATGGCAAAACCATAACCGGGTCACCGCAGCGCATGACCCCCGAGGCAATGCCACCGCTGAATCCACGGAAATCGAGGTTGGGGCGCAGCACCAGTTGTACCGGAAAGCGCAGATCGGTCAGGTTGCGATCCGCGGCGATATGCACAGTTTCCAGGTGGTTCAGCAGGGCTCCGCCCTTGTACCACGGCATCCGGATGCTGCGTTCCACCACGTT
>JAKAYZ010000226.1 GCA_021816165.1 Planctomycetota bacterium
GCCGATTCCCTGCTTGATGCGATCTGTTCTGGTTCCAGCGACCGCCGACCCGGATTCGATAATATTTTACCCCAATTGCGGTACGCGATGCTCGCTACGCGCGACGGGGAAAGCGAGGATAGCTATGCCGTATGATCGAGGACCAAATGCAGGTGGCCGCCCGCATGGCGGCCATGGACAAGCGCGCGGGAATTACGGAAGAGACCGCCCGGAACCGCCCGGAATGGCCGAAATTTGGCCGCACTATCTTAAAGACGGGTATTTCGCGCCAAGCGATTCCCTGAACCCCGATTATGTCAGCCGCGAGAAGATCGCTCTCATCGTCAATGGGCTGCAACAACAATTGACCACCGGCCAACTGCGACGTTTTTTCGGCCACTGCCGCCATATCGAGACCCGGCTCAAGGCGATGAATGAATCGTGGGCGAATGTACGTCCAGATTTCTTGAAAATTGATGTCGCCGCAGAGGACGCGCGCGGAAAACAGCCGCCGAAGATTCCAAACATATTTTATGAGTTTTTGAAGCTTAACGTGGCGGCGGTGAGGAACGAAAAAGATTTCTTACGCGGCTTTATTCCGCATTTCGAGGCCCTCGTCGGGTTTAGCGCAGGAAAACTGAAAGAAAGGAACTGAACTATGATTCTTAAAGACCTTTGTATTATTTCCGGGGAACTTGAACTGCTCAGCGGGACGCGGGTCGGTGGAAGCGACGACATGCTTCAGATCGGGGGTACCGATCTTACGGTGATCCGGGACCCAGCTACGGGGCGGCCCTATATTCCAGGTTCGTCGTTGAAGGGACGAATGAGATCGTGCCTCGAGCAGACACTTGGCAAAGCAAGCAACAGCGGCTCCGAGCCATGTAACTGCGGCGGTTTGGAGTGTCCGGTATGCCGACTTTTCGGCCCGCATAGGAATACAAAACACGCGTTGGGGCCTACGCGTGTCGTCGTGCACGACGCCATGTTGCCTGAAGGCGCCTCGTTTGCTTTTGAGAACAAGACCGAAAGCACTAACAACCGCAACACGGGTACAGCGCTGCATCCTCGTACCGTTGAACGCGTCGCCACCGGAGCTAAGTTTAATTTCAGATTGGGCGTCAAATGTTTCGATTCTGATGACAACTTTGTATACAAGGACAAAGACGGTCGCGAAATAACAGGCAAAAATGCGCTCGTGGAGGTAGTGTACCATGCCATGGATTTGCTGGAAACGTCCGGCATCGGCGCAGGAACCGGAAAAGGATACGGACAGGTGCGAATTATCGGCGACGCGATGACGTGGGGTGGATTGTCACGGCATCGCACTACTTTTCAGGGACAATGACGTGAAAACACTGGCGCTAAAGATTCTTCCAAAGTCTCCGTGGCGGTCCCCGTGGCAATCAGACACGGTTTCCGGAAGTATTTGCTGGGCGTACTCTTACCTCTGCGGGCCGGAGTCACTTGTCACGGACATCATACGGCCCTTCCAAGCAGGAAATCCTCCATTTGTGCTCTCAGACGCTTTTCCCGGTGATTTTCTCCCGATTCCGGTTTGGGTGCGCCTCGATCCCACGATAACCGGCGACCATAAAATTCTTAAGCGGTCCCGGTGGATGCGGCGTGAAAGCTTCCTCCGCTGCTGTGCAGGGGAATCGCCCCGGCCGGAAGATTTGTTCTCCGATCCCTCTCAAGCCACCACAAGGCTGCATAATTCGCTGGGCAGGGATCAGGGAGGCGCTCTGGACGAGGGCGGACTCTTCGAGTCACATGAGACGTGGCCCAAGGAGGGCGCAGGCTGTCTTTATATCTACGCACGTGTGCACGACGATTTCGCGGACGTGTTTGTGGAGACCTTCCAGATATTGGGAACACTCGGGTTCGGAGCTGACGCAGGCACCGGCCGTGGACAGTTCGAGGTTGTGGCAGAGCCTGCCAATGGCGTGCTGCCCCACGCGCCCTCTGATTGTAATGGATTCATCTGCCTCTCCACCTTTCAGCCGTCCGAGAGAGACCCGACTGCCGGGCTTTGGGAAACGACCGTCAAACAGGGACGGCTGGGGCCGGGACTGGGCTTGGACAATCAGGAGACACTCAAGTTCCCAGCGCTGTTCCTGAAGCCCGGCGCGTGCTTTTTATCGAAACAAGCGCCGGAGTTCGTCGGCCGGGCCATCCCCGCAGAGCAAATCTTGCCGGAGGCGGTCGTCACAAAGCTCCGCTCCGGCGGCCTTGACCCTATTCACCCGGCCTTCGGATTGGTTGTTGCCGCCCGAATCCCACCCGAAATATTTTCTTTTCCGGAGGCAGCAACGGGTGGCGAAGACATAACAGCCGGAGAGGACATATTGACATGCCAACACTTATGATTTCCACCTGCGGCACCAGCTTGCTGACGAATTATGCCAGGGGCGATGGTGTGCTGGCGGAAACCGTCAGGCAGTCGGCGAATACCACCAGTGCGGACGCAACGCCTCAAATTGAGCGAGCGATCACGGAAGCACTGCAACAATGCCGCGTTAAACTTTCGACAAGCGCAGTGAAAGATGTTCGTAGCGCCAGTGCGGAGTTGAACGGCTTATTGGGGTTCTATAACGATCAGTTGGCCGGGGCGAATAAGGATCAGCATATCCTGCTGCACACAGATACGCTCCAGGGTGAGCGCGTCGCGAAAGCCCTGCAGGGCTATCTTCATGGCAAAAAATTGACCGCTTCTACAAAATTATTTTCGGATCTGCGTACCGATACGCTGGAGAACTTCCAGCACGGCCTGACGGGCGTTATCAAATGGTGCCACGAGACGCTGCCGGGCTATCGCGAAAAAGGATATAAGGTCGTTTTTAATCTTACCGGCGGATTCAAAAGCATTCAGGGTTGGATGCAGACGCTGGGAATGTTCTACGCCGACGAAATTATCTACATCTTTGAATCGGGGAAGGAACTGCTGCGCATTCCGCGCATTCCCGTGGCGCTCGACAAAGCCGTAGTCGAGGAAATTCAAAACAATCTGCCTTTCTTCCGCCGGTTGGCGATAAAACTTCCATGCAAGACCGCCGATATTCCCGGGGACATCTCAGGGGCCTTCCTGTACAAGCCCGGCGACAAGATTGAGCTTTCAGCCTGGGGGAGGCTGATGTGGGGCCCAGCTAGGGCAACCCTATACCGGGAAAAAGTCCATACTTCGCCGGACATCCGGATCGTTTACAGCCGGCGATTTCGCGATGCATGCAGCACGCTCACCGCCGAGGATCAACGCTGGAACGTCAACGAGCGAATAGATGACCTGGCACTTTACCTCGCCAGCGGGCGCACGAACAATCCCAAAAGGCTCGACTACAAGAAGCTTCAGGGGCGCGGACGGGGAAACAGCACGCACGAGATCGACGCGTGGCCGCAAAGCCCCGCGTGGCGCATATTTCTGCACGAGGATGGTGACAAGGTGGTTCTCGATGACCTCGCGGAAGGAATGCATTAGGGAAGGCCGCGCGACGGCCGGACGCTTCCCCGGCCTTTCTACGCGAGCCTTTTTCGGAGGATGAAAATGGATGCCGAAAATGACCCCGCGGGCACCAGAGTTGCCAAACAAACCCTGCTGATCTGCTCGCTTGGCGGTAGCCCCGAGCCGGTGATTGACGCAATCAAGGCCATCAAGCCTCAGGTTGTGGTGTTCGTATGTTCCGGGCAGTCACGGCCCGATCTTTCAGAAAGCAAGCCGAGATTTGCCGCACGGCCCCGCCAGGCGTCGCATGAAGCTTTGCAGCTGACCTGGGTGGAAGCGGAAATTGGATCCGCCAATGCGCACAACGTGGCGGTCGAACATCCCGAACGCATTGAAAAGTGCATCCAATCCATTCGCCAGAACATTGACGGGCGCGTCGCCGAGTGGTTAATCCGGGGCGACAACCATCAGATTATCGTGGACATCACCGGCGGCACGAAAGCGATGTCCGCGGCGCTGGCCCTGTGTGCGCGGCCGTGGAACTGCCGATTTTATTATACGGGCGGCACACAGCGCGATAAGGGCGGCTTGGGCGTGGTGCAGGATGGCAGCGAAGTGGCGTTTGAAACCGGCAATCCATGGGACGCTCTGGGGTACCAGGCCATGGAAGAATTTCGCCTGTTTTTTAATCGGGGCCAGTTTGAAGCGGCCCGGCTTATCGCGGAAGAAGCGAAGAAGCGCGTTGATGAGCAATCCCTGAAAAGGCAGCACCAAGCGCTCGAAACATGTGCCCAGGCCTACGCGAAATGGGAAGCTTTTGACCATAAAGCCGCCCTGACCAGCCTGAAGGATGTTACGGGCAAGTGCGCCAACGACATGGCCGCATGTGGGACGGGATTTTGGGATCAAAATATCAAGCTGGTGATAGCGCAAAATATCGGGCAATTAGAGAAACTTGCCGAGGCTGCCGGCACGCCCAGCATTGCGTTTGTCCTCGATCTGCTGGCCAATGCGAAGCGGCGCGGAGTTGAGGGGCGGTTTGATGATGCCGTAGCACGGCTATACCGCTGCACTGAAGCAATCGCCCAGTATCAACTGAAGTCAGCACACCAAATTGATTCAGGAGCGGCGACATTGGCCCAATTGCCCGAAGCGCTGCGGAATCAATGGCAGGGCCGCGCTGATGCAGAAGGAAAGTTAAAACTGGCATTGCAGGATGATTACGCGCTCTTGCAGGCGCTTTATGATCCGCTGGGCCAACTGTTTACAGAACTGAAAATGGATGGTATGGAATCCCCACTGGCGGCCCGTAACAGCTCAATTTTAGCACATGGATTTGCACCCGTTTCAGGGAGTGGGTTCAGAGGGCTGTTGGGAAAAGTGGAGCAGCTGGCGGCCAGGATGGGCGCGAGCGTCCCCGCGCCGGAGTTTCCCAAAATGGGGAAAGCGAAAGTGAGCCGGCCGGTTGGCACCGCCGGCATTGGCCGTTAAAATGTATTCGGTGATGGTCTTTGACAAGTGAATCGCGAGTGCGACGGCGGTGCAGGGGGATGCCGGGAGCACTCGCGGAAGTATAAGCCATGGAAAGGAAAAGATTTATGAACAGCCCGAACGGGCATAACAACCGCGCGAGCCAATGTTTAGGCGTCACGCTCGCAAACGTCGCCCTAAAGCCTTGTAAAGCCAACGGTTGCATCGCCCGGTCTTTCCGCGGCTCATGAGCCGCGGCCCCATTGAAGCAGATATGCAACTGCCAATCCGTGGGGCATTCCTGGTCTTTCCGCGGCTCATGAGCCGCGGCCCCATTGAAGCTGGTCGTATTTGTCGATGAGCTAGATCCAATTAGTCTTTCCGCGGCTCATGGGCCGCGGCCCCATTGAAG
>JAKAYZ010000227.1:0-3054 GCA_021816165.1 Planctomycetota bacterium
GCGTGCTGGAATACATTTTACGCGCGCGGCAGGCACTTCCCAAGGGCAACGGGCGCTATCTGCTGACTGAACCAAGCATGCAATTTTTCAGTGCGGACAATCAATCCACCGTCATCGCCAGCGACATGGGCGATGTTTATGTGGATCAGGTCGGCGGAGCGATATCCAGCCACCTTTACCCGCGCAAGGGCAAGCTTTTTGGACATCCGACCATCACCATGGGACCGGTGCAATCCTTTATCCACGGGGTGCACAGGCGACAGCCAGGTCAAATGCAAATTCGGTTTTCTCGCCCGCTTTCATTCAATTATCAACAGGGCATTATCACCAGTTCAGGCCCCATTCATCTGCGCAGCGATCAGGCCGACTTCGATGGCCTGGGACTGACCGCCCAGGTCGATCTGGCCCAAAAGAACTTGACCTACCTGCGGGTAGACAAGGGCATTCGGCTGGTGTTGCGCCACGTCTACAACACCGGTAGTTTTGCGCCAACGCCTGTATCTACCCCGTCGGCCGCGACCCACCACCCGCCGAAAGCGCCCCACATCGCCAACGCTTTACCGGGTAAGGTTAACACGCCGGCGGCGGCAAGGGACAACGCCCCAGTGGTATACAGGCTGGATTTTATCGACCATGTGAAGGCCTTGGTAGGCCCACAGGAAATTCAGGCCCGGCGTTTTATCATTTATTTTTCCGGCGGTGCCGCCCAGCCGCCTCGACCAGCACCCTCAGCCCCCCCCGCAACCAGTCCCGCCATCGCCACACCACCGGCCACCAGCCCTGTGGCTCGCGCCAATCGCAGCGCTGATTTGTTCCTCACCTGGACCGGCCCCATGATCATGCGCCCCGAGTTGCCACACACCGTACATCTGCTGGGGCCGAAGGACATTTTGTTTGAAGCCCGCGGCCAGGCCGGCCATCCGGTTCGCCTTACGGATGACAAAACCCTTTCCGCATTGGCCCAGGAAGTAACCTATCAAACTCAGTCGCAAATTCTTCAACTTCTGCCCGGCACCGGCACCACCGTTGCTTTAAACAGCAGCCAATTTGGCACTGTTCACTGCGCTCAGGTAACTTTCAATCGCTTGACCAACCGAGTCCTGCTGATGGGACCGGGAACAGCCATGCTTGGCACACCGCGCGGCGCAGCGTCCAGCCGCTGGCGGGCGACGTGGCAGAAGTCAGTTGGCCTCAAACTTGCTTCGGCTCCGGATGCCAGGCAACCAGGCCGCACCACGCTGGTGGTTCGCCGCGTAATTCTCCGCGGACAAGCCCGGGTAAAACGTACCGGGCTGTCGATCCATGGCGACGAACTAGCGGCCTGGCTCACCGCACCTGGTCTGCCACGCCGGCCTCAGGCGCTGCAGCGGCTCCTGGCCAGAGGCCACGTGCGTGTACTTTCACAGGCATCCGCAACCAAGGGTACTGCCACCAGCCGCATGACCTGCCATCAATTGCTGATTCAATCCACCCGCCAAGGCGCCCACCAAACTCCGGTGCTGCACAGCTTGCTGGCCATCGGCCATGTTCATCTGAAACTTAGCCAACCCACCGCAAAGACCGGCCACGCACCAGTGGTTTACACGATTGTTACGCCACATCTAGCGGCTACACTGGTTCCCAACCGGGTTCGATCCGTGCATTCCGGTCACCTGTCGCCTTCGGCCAGCCGCTTCACCGTTACGCGGTTTAGCGCTGCCGCTGGCGTGCAATTGAGCATCGACAACATGGGCCAACCTATCGTAGCCACGGCCGCAGCCATGTCCGGTAATCGCCGCACCGGAATCATGGAGCTCACTGGCGGAACCACGGCCAATTCCGCCGCCTGGGCCACGATTATTCAACAGGGCAATTTCATCTCCGGATCGGATCTGATTCTGCATCAAAAATCGCAATCCATCTTCGCGCGTGGGCCTGGCAAGTTTGTCATCCTTCGTAAAAAATCAGCCAACGCGACGCGAACGCCGGGCGTGCAGATCCTCTGGCAAAAGTCCATGAACTACCGCGGTATCACCCACAAGGCCCTGTTTGTTGGACACGTGGAGGCCCACTTGCTCTCGCGGCCTGACCAGCAAAGCCGTCTAGCCTGTCATCAATTAACGATTCTACTGGCCAAACCCACTGCAGCACGGCCCGATACCACCGACCAATTGCATCTAGTGGACTTGCAGGCCCTGGGCACAGCCGGCCACCAACTAAATGCCATGAACGCCAGTTTTAATCCCCACGGCCTCCTGCAAACCCGTTTGTACATTCAGAGCAATTCCCTGCATTACAATGCCTTGCTTCGACGTTTGACTGTTGCCGGACCCGGCCAGATGTCGCTGGAAGACTATCGCGGAGAATCGGTCGCCAACCGTCGGGCTGCGGCCACAATGCCCCACGGCAGTCCGCTTGATCAACCCCGTGGGCAAAGTGCCTTTGCCTGGCGGCAGGGGTTGCGCTACCACGGCAACACGGGCGTTTTAGCTCTGCGCGGACGGGTTCGCATGGTGTATAAGCCTTTGCACCCTTTGCAGGCCTCCATGATCGGTCCGGTAGACGGATCCAGCGGAATGAAACGCCCTGCGGCACGAGCCAATGGACGCGCCAGGTTGATATTACTGGACTGCCGACGGTTGATGGCGCAGCTCACTCGGCCCAAGCAAACCGGAAAGAGCACCATGGAACTGGGTATGGGTGGTCCCATGAAACTTGATTTTGTGCAGGCTCAGGCTGCCGCCTTGGAACTTCTGGGAATTCGCATGACCGCTGACGTGTTGAAATTTAACACCAATAAGGAGCAAGCCGTCGCCCTGGGCTTAAACGGCCACGAGGCTGTGGTCAGCAGCAAAAATGGACAAGCCCACGGCCAGGCTCGCAAAATAATCTGGGATACGGCTAAAGGTCGGGCTGGCTTGATATTCATTCAACCACGTGGAACCATTTCCACACACTAAAGCGGGACCGGCGGACAAAGAATCGGGTTTACTTATGGTAAAACCAGGATGGGTCTGGGGAACTATTCTCGTTTTATGTCTGGGCTGCGGCGGCCCTGCGCCTGGCGCAAGCTCC
>JAKAYZ010000227.1:3064-5292 GCA_021816165.1 Planctomycetota bacterium
CATCCATCACTGCCACGATAGTCAAGGCTCAAGTTCAGTCCACAACTGAATCTCAAGTGCCCTCTTCCACTTCCCCCACCAAAGCAATTCCATTCTCGGTGCAAACCATTAATCGGTATATTCAGACCGTGGCCGGATTCGGCCTCAACCGTGCCGCTGGCAGTGCCGGCGCCCAGCGGACCGGCGCGTTCTATGCTCAAAAGCTGGCCTCCGGCACCGGTCGTCCGGTGTGGCAGCAACCATTTTCCATGGTGGTCCCACGTACACAATATTGCCGGGCAGTTGATCCGCAAAACCCCACCATGCCCATACCATTATTTTTAATGCGCCCTTGCGGTGGACAACTGGCGGCACTGCCCAGTCAGCAGCGACATACTGCGCCCGTGGTATATGTAGGGCGCGGACGTCTACCACAACTGCGTGGTCTGCAAATTGCTCATGCCTGGGTGGCGATGAACATCTCGGGCTCGCGCCACTGGCTGACCATTGCCGGGCTGGGTGCCCGTGGAATAATCTTTCTGGGGTCCCCCAAAAGTAGTTTCCACGACTTTGCGCCCACTGCCACGACCGCTCCGCTGACGATTCCGCGGTTTTATACCCAGAACGCCGCCGCGGTAGCAGCCATTCGCACCGGTAAAATCCGTCGCCTGAAAATTCAATGGCATGCCCAGTGGGTACGCCGTATCGGCGCGAACCTACTGTGTCTCATTCCGCCTGTTCCCGCAGCAGATTCCCACGCCGCGCCGCCAAAATCCTTGATTGTCCTCACCGCCCGTTATGACGCTTCCAGCTATGTCTTGGGGCGCAGTCCCGGCGCGCAGCAGGATATGGGGGCCGCTATTCTGGCCGCCCTGGCACCAGAGATAGCCCACGCTCGGCTCGGTCATCCCGTACTCATTGCGCTGCTGGCCGACAACGCCTGGCAGTTTACCGGCGATGTTCAGTTGCTGCGGATGCTCACCACCTCACCAGCCACGCTGACTTCGCGACTCGCTCATCGACAGTTGGCCTGGCATAAAGCCAACCATATTTTGCATCAGTTACAACATATGGCGGCCACTAAAAATATCCGGACCATAAAGCCCGGGTCAGCGCTGGCCCAAACCATCGGCAACCAGATTCAGGCGGATGTTTCAAAATTACAGTCTGCGCTGGATGCTCAGTTGCTCAAGCCACCCGCCAATCGTCGGCGACGCGCGATAAAGCTGCTGGAAAAACGCAAACTCGATCTCCTCTTCGCCCACAATGCCGTTCATACGCACCATCATCTGGTTGCGTCGCAAACGGTAATTCTACGGGCCGTACAACAGTTGCTTCCGCAGTGGCAAATGGAGGTCCGGCGGTCCCGCCAGCGCCTGCGTAGGGTCCAGTCTTGGCGCTTTATCCGCCGCCAATTAGGATCAGCCAATCTTAAAATTCTCGTCCAATTGAACCTGCATCTGACCAGCCACGGCCAAGAGTTTGGTTTTATCACCCATTCCTCCTGGATGCCCAATGATTTCAGTGATGAGATGTCCCAGTTCGACAGCGACATGACCCGTAATTATTTCGGCCAAGCCCGTCGCCATGCCCAAAAAATGGGGCTACCTTTTCATTACGCTTTCAACCCGCTTCCCGCCGAATCGGTGAATTCCGTCCATGATTACTTTCCGATTCCAATGGGATTTTGCACCGATTATGCTTTGTGGCGCGGTCTGCCCGGCGGCACCTTCGCCACGCTTTGCGACAACAGTGGCCTGATCGATACGCCCAACGACACCACCAGCCGGATCGATTGGCGGTCCATAGCCCGTCAGGTGGCCGCCTTAAAGCTCCTGCTGTTGGGCGCGCAGCGATTCCATTCGCTTGGAGCGCTCACCGATCCTGATTTTGCCGGCCGCGTAACCCCGCAGGATCAAACCAGTGATCAAACCTTTACCGTACTCCGGCGCAGCTTCGGCCAGGCGGTGGCATCACTGGGTGCCCCGAATTATCTGGCCGGGGCGGTTTACACCACGGGCACCGGCCCCTTGCCGCCCGTGTTGGAGGGCACCCGCCGCAGCAGTTGGAAATTCACTCATTTCAGTGGATCAGTGCGTTTTGATCGACTGCCTTACGGTTGGTTCCAGTATGAATTGCAGGTCTTGAAATCTGCCTCCGACGGGATGCCCAGGAGAGTACTGGCCGGCAACCTGGCGCTACAGGGTTATTCCAATGGATTGTTCTCGCCCAACAGTTCCACCACCCTC
>JAKAYZ010000228.1 GCA_021816165.1 Planctomycetota bacterium
CAGACCGCCGGAGGTATCCAGCGTTCCACTGAGCAACGTGTTGCCACCACCCACAACGCTGATGCTGGCGGTGAAACTCGCTTGCGCCGCCGCGCCGGTCAATGCCAGAGCCGCCATCATGACTGCAAACTTGCCCACGCCCGCCGAACGCGCAATTCCAAACCTGATTTTCATGAGTGTTCTCCTGTCGTTGGACTCAATACGTCAATAACAACCGCGCCGGCGGTTGCGCCCGACGATACCATCGCCTCGGGCCGATCTATCGTGCCCTCAACCATCCTCTCCAGGCTCAACACTCTCTTGACTTTTCCGACTTTTCACGATTCCCGACGATGATGCTTCGCGCCATCGCCGTATCACGGGTGTCGGAGTCGTCCGGAAATGCCCCACTTGCGGCATCTGCGAACATCTCCTTTCCGGCCCTTACTATCGGAACAAATCTGCGGCTCGATAAATCAAACGACCATGCTTGATGGTTATTGGTCCCACAAATATGAGCTATGCTGCAATAACTCCTTCGACCGATAACGTCCGGCGGCTTTGTACGGCCTATAATGAATCAGTTGATTCGCGCAAAGGCCGGTTTGCGACTGCTCCCCCACGAGCCTATGCCGCCGACCGACCGATAACCATACGCTTTTTATTTTGCCGCTTAACCAGCCGGTGCTGCCACCCAGGTCAATTATGTCAAAGGCTGTGATTTGACGGGATCCAGACCGATCAACGGCCAGCTAAGCCGGGTAATCCCCGATGCGGATTGAATGATCGCGGTTTTGGGTTATACCCCGGTGTTGGAAGCAGCGGAATCCGGCGATACAGATGATACGGCGGCCGATGGCACCGGCGAACGGAGGCTCGTGAAATTTAGTACCGGGCCGAAACACTTTTCCGCATTTCGTGACAACGGCGAAGCCTTGATTGAACCGGGAACGTTTTTAATCAGCATTGGCGGCGGACAACCAGAGGCTGCAGCTGCGCTCACGGTAAGCTGCGAACTAACCGTGGCCGAAGATCCGTCCAAGAGCTTGCCAACCCCCTGCTTGACCGCCTAAGATCAAACAAGGCTGTAATCATAACCGATGCAGGTAGGTGCGCGATGAAACATATTTACGGTGAATACGACGGCCGGGAATTTGCCACACCGGAAAGCCTTTTTGGTTATGACCATATTATGGACTTTGTCCTTGATTACGGAGACAAAGCTCTTGAAGCCTTGGAACGACTCCACGAAACCAACCCCGAATTACTTGAAAAATTAATGCAGGAAGGATTGCTGGAAAAAGTGGCCGGTCGAATGCGGCTGACCCCGCGTGCCATCAGCACCATGCAGCGCAAGGCTTTGATGGAAATTTTTGCCAATTTACCGCGTGGCTCCCGTGAAGGCCATCCCACGCTGGCCGCCGGAGCCGGATCCGATCGGCTCGAATCAACCAAGCCCTATGCCTTCGGCGATCCCATCAGCGAACTGGACATGAACCAGTCACTGCGCAATGCGATGACCAGGAATGTTTCCACGGATCGGTTTGTCGGTGTCCCCATTCAGTTGAACGAGCAGGATCTCGAATTGCATCTGGTGGAGGGTACCACATCGTGTTCCATCTGTATTTTGATCGACATGTCCGGAAGCATGATGCGTCATGGGCGATTTCTAGCCGCTAAAAAAGTGGCCATGGCCTTGACCGCACTGGTGCGTCAACGCTATCCACAGGATACCATCGATATCGTTGGCTTTTACAGCACCGCAACGTGCGTCTCCGAACAGCAATTACCCTTACTGATGCCTAAACCTGTCAGCACCCACGATTATGAAATTCGCGTACGCATTCCCCTGGCCCAGGCCGCACACACCCATCAGCACTTCACCAACCTGCAACTGGCCATGCGAATGGGCCGTCAGATTCTGGCCTCGCGACCTGCCGAGCAGAAAATGATGTTCATCATTACCGATGGCCAACCGACCGCACACGTGGAAGGAGACATCCTGCACCTTATATATCCTCCGGAGCAAGTAACAGCCTTGGCTACCCTGCGTGAAGCCTTACTCTGCGCGCGGGCGCGAATTCGGGTGGCCACCTTCGCCTTAATTGAGGACTATTGGGGAATGGAATGGGTGGAATTCGTGGATCAACTCACGCGACTTTGCCGTGGGGTGGCGTTTTACTGCGCCTCCGACGATCTGGCCAGTTGTGTGATGGAAAGCTACCTTAGCGGCAAGAAAAATAAAGCTTACCTGACCTAAGCCCTCCGCATTCCGGTACTCTGGGCCACAGCACCGGTGACAAACACCACCGCACATGCGACAATACCATCCTTGAAAACGTTTGCGCTAACCGGTGAAATACGGCAAATGAACATGATGTCACTGAATAACTTGTGGTCGCCTGACACGCTGGCTCTGGTTCCATTCCCCCCGATCATTCGCAATATCGGCATGGTTTTGCTTTTCGGCACCGCCATGATCTGGGTGTTCGCGGCATGGGAAAAATGGAAGGAACTCCACGCCCCCGTCAAACCGACCGGTTTGGAGGCGAACGCCAAGAAATCCTTGCCGTTCTGGGCCATCATTGTTTTGCTGGTTATTTCGCTGGCCTTTGGCACTCTGCTGTTGGTCGGAATGCCGGGCTAGAGGATATTTACCGAACCGCTGCCGACACCTGTTCCTCCGCACCGTTGTACAGCAGCCTCAGATGTTCATCATCTGGGATCCATCTGGGCTTTCCGGAACAAGCTCTTCCGCCTACACCACGTTGACTGATCGACCCGCCGCGCGTTTACGATTCATCATCTGCCGACCTTTTTTGGTCTTCATCCTGGCCCTGAAACCAATGTTTCTGGCCCGTTTGCGATTGCTGATCTTATGGGGGTAATGCACGCTTTAGTCTCCAGCAGAGTGTTGGTTTCGCCTTAATGGACCGTTACCAGCACTGATTTATAAGTCTTGTTGCCCTTGGCATCGACCGCCCGAATGGTAATCCGATGCGGCCCCGCGGCGAGTTTTCCGGTCCGGGCGGAAAATCCTTCCAGCGGCGCGTCAAATATCTTATCCGAAGCCGCCGTCGGTTGCCAGTACTTACCGGAATCCACCTGAAAGGCCACCGCCACAACCGGTACCCGCCGACTGTGCACAAAGCCTGTGACCACCACGCGCTGGTCCCGCAACATTTTCCATTTCAGTCCGCTGATGACCGGCGGCGCATTTTCAACCACAAAATAACGCGTTTCCCGCGCCACCTCAAAAGTCTCCTGAGGGCTGTTGTCAGCGGCATTGCTGGCAATTACTTTCACACGGTATTTGCCGCTGGGCACGGAATTCGTCTTGAACAGATAATCCGTATCGGTCAGATGATTCACCAGACCAATCCATACGGGGATTCCTTTCTGCCTGTATTCCAGATGGTATTGCAAGCTATCGCCATTGGCATCGGCGGCCGACCATTTAATTTTGACCAGATGTGGATTCCCCGCGACCGGCACCGCCATGACCGAGTTAATTTGCGGTGGAACCGGGATTTGCTGATACACCAGCCCGGCGGCATCAACCACCGGCGACTGACCAGCCTTGTTGGCCGTAAGATGAATTTTGAACTGCAGATACCGCGCCACCGGACTGGATATCTTTCTCCATGTATTGGCCGGCATTGCCGCCGACCACGGGCTCCAGAACCGTCCCAGCGTTTTGACATCTTTCACGTTGCCGCTGCGCGTGCGAATGGTCACGCGCGTGCCCGCGGGCAGAGCCGCCTGCAGGTGCGCCACCCCCCAATTGGCCGGCAGTTTGGCATCCAGCACGCGGCTGACATAGGTGCCGCTGGCCGCGACCTTCGCCGATAACCGCAGCACCTGCCCGCCATTGGCGGTTCCCAGGTACAACCCGCCGTGCCGCCCCGCCAGCAACGAAAGAATGTCCAGCTGCGCCACACGCGTCACCAGCGTTTCCGTTTGCGTGAAGGGATCATATTCCAGCAGTCGGCCATGGCCACCCAGCCCCAGCAGCAGTTTTCCATGCTGATACAGCATGGACAGGATCATATCCGGCACGTGCAGCAAAACACTGGCACGCCCGCTTGGCGTAATCTGGTACACCACATTACTTTTGATATTGCCCAGCGAAGGAAACGGCAGCGGGTGTGGATGCGTGCCGGCAGGCAAACGCCCCATCCGCGCCTTGGCGGGCTTGGCGACGGCGTGGGCTTTGCCCTTGTGGGGCCGAACGGCCAGCACCTTAGCTCCATGCACAAGGGCCGGTCGTCCCATGCCGGCAACATCAGATTGCAGGCTCAGCGTTGCCGCTGATATGCGCGCCAGCAGAGGTGAAGCTGTGGCCGCAAAAATATCACCCGATCGGTCCAGGGCCAATGCGTCAATTTCCGCGGCACCGGCCGATAGCAACACAAAAGGCTTGCCCGTCTTTTCATTAACACGAATCACCAAGCCTGGTGTATCGGTTGCCACCACCAGATTATTGTGCGGTACCTGAACCATCGCCAGGATATTTTTCGTCCCGGTTTTCAGCACCAAAGACGCCTTACCTGCCCGGCTGATCTTCCAAAGCTCTCCGGTCGGACCGGTGGCCAGATAAATGCTTCCATTGGCGTTTACATGAATGGCCCAGATATATTTGATGCCCACCTGATGAAACAGGCTCGTGGCCACAACTTTACCACCGGCATTTTGCGTCAGCCGCACCAAGTTCGCCGGCCCCTCGCCTGAAATTCCCGCCAGCAGATGGCCTCGCTTTCCTATTGCCAGCGACAACACCTGACGGCCACTACCCGGCACAGTGTAGTACGGTCGTGCTTTGCCCGCCGCGTATACAAACACCTTACCTGGGGATGTGGTGCCCCAAAAAATATTTCCATTTTGGGCTTGAACCATCGCATTGACGAAACTGAAGGTCGGCTTTTTCACCAGCTTCACCGTGGTGCGCCCCAAACAAAGCTGTCCGTAATTGTTTACTTCCGTGGCCGCAAACCTGCCGGTGGAATAAGCCTTTTCACTATTAAATCGCCACGTGACCGGATGCACCGCCCACACCGCGGATTGCAGCCACAAGACACCGGTGAGGAACACCAACTGCGGACCAATCTTCCCGAATTTCATTGAATCTCCGTATACATGTTGTTGCCTTAGAAGCCTGATTAATGTTGCGCGCACGTCTCCACCGTCGGACCACACATGCCAAGCGTTAGCCTGGCACCGGCCGCAGCTGCGAAGGTGGCGGGCCTGGGGGTACAAAGTGGCCACCCCCCGCAAAGCGTTCATCCGCACGGTGGCGCACCACAATGGT
>JAKAYZ010000229.1 GCA_021816165.1 Planctomycetota bacterium
GGATGATCAGATTAAATTGCTCCCAATTTTTTTTACCCGCAGGCAGCCGTGATGCCGTGTAAAGCGGATTACTGGCCGATGCCCGCACCGGCTTGGGGGCCGCAATGCCGTCAATTGTTGCCGGATGGAACAGCACCGCCTGGAGATGGACACGGCCGCTTCGCGAAAAATAATTGACTAGATATTGATATTCCCAGCGCGGCTGATTGTCCACGAGCAATACCTGTAACTTGTCGCGGCGCACGGTGACTCGAAATGATTTTTGCACCCTGCCATGAAATAGCGATCCGGCAATACGGGCCACGCGCAACTGATAGCGATATACGCCGGGTGTGTCGAGTGTATCGCTGAAACGCACCGATCTTACGCTGTGTGCCGATGTGGCCAGCACGGTTTGCGTCGCAATACGCTTGCCATTGCGGTACAGATACACCTTCACCGGATGGTTGGCCAGATCGCGGATGGAAATCAGACCCACCGCATGCATTTTCTGATGCTTAAATATCCAGGTCGGTGCGTTGACAGCTTGAATTCGCACGCGCGGACTGCTGAAGCCCGATCCGATACAGAGGGTGTAGGTTGATGCACCCCGCGCCAGCAGCAGGCGGGCGATGGGCCCCGGATCCGGTCCCAGATTTTGCCGTCCATCCGACACCACCAGCAGGCGGGATGAGGCCGGTGAATTCATATGATCGGCGGCCGCAAGCAGTCCGGCAGAAATATTTGTTGCCTTGCCGGTCGCATTCATCGCAGATTTTAATATCCGCCCCAGTCCAGATGCCGACGCGGTGCCCGCACGGTACGCCCGGGAAGCAAAACTCACCACGTGAACATGTTCAGCCGTGAGGGCTTTATAAAGGCTTTTTCCTTCCACGTGGTGCTGCGCCAGCAGGGCGGCCATGGCAAGCTGTTCCCGGCTCATGGCACCGACACGGTTAAGCGCCAGAATGACCGCCGGGTTTTTGCCCTGGCGCGCCAAAAATGCTGCATCCCGTGCCTTGGCCAAGGTGTCGAGTGTGCGGCTGGCCCGCATCGTGCCGGCCGAAGCGGCACCGAGATTGGCAAACGCCTGGTGCTCATCGGCTGAAGCGCCAAGATGCCGCTCTGTCCGCAGCACGATGGTCAGTGCTGATTTAAATTCGCTCCGTTGAGCGGCGGCATGACTCCATCGGGAAGATTGACCGATCAGGCGCCCCGCATATGTCACCCACCAGTTGATCTGCCGGCGCAGCCGGGTCACGCTTGACGCATTGCGGCCAGCACCGGCATCGAGTTCCCGGCGGATGGTATCGAGTCGTTGCGCCAGCACGCTGGCCCAGATCGCGGCGCGGTCCATCGAGTCGTGATACACATCCGGCTTGAGGTACCCCAGCGCGCAGGCCCACTGCAATTCCATTCGGCGGGAATGCCTGCCATCTTTAATCGACATGGATTGGCTATTATCAACCATCAACCAGGTGGAGCCGGTCACATGTGTAATACGCAGCCATGACATACTCGGCCGCAGCAAGCACAGCAGAATCAGACCCACCATGAGAAGCCGGATAACTGCGACCGCTGCCAATGCACGGGGTGTTAAAAGCCGCCGTTGACCGATATACCAATAAATTAATGCTGCCGCAGTCGCAAGTACCAGCAATGATGTCAGGCCGATGTTCAACGCCGGATGGATGGAAAAGTGGGAACTCGCCGCGACGGTGTGGGTATCGGTCATGGCACCCCCAGCATCTGGCTGATGATGCCCGGCTGCTCGCCGCGACCGGTGATCGGCGCATCAGCATCGGTTTGCAGGCGGGCGAGACGACGGCACAGCCAACCCTCGGCCACCATCGCCATAAGTATTAAAATCGCCAGCCACGGCCAGAGCGACAGCCCTCCAACGGCCGTGCCCAAAATGGTCGCCGCGTGTGTGGGGGTGGTCAGTCCCTGGATATATCCCTGGTTTTCAAGCCAATGCCAATCCGTCGGGGTAAGCTCCGCCGGAGCGAGCTGACGCTGGTCAATGGCGACGCAGTAATAAATCGGCTCATGGGGGCGTTTGGGTTTCAGCGTCAGGCGGTAAAGGCCCGGTTCGAGTGTGTGGTTGGATGTTATTAAATAGTGATTGCCCGGCTCCAGTTGCGGATGCACCCGAATTACACGTTTGTCCGGGAGCGTAAGTTGCGCCGACGAAATGGCGGGCTGTCCTTTGCCCGTCCAGACCAGCATGCCGCCGGGGTTGATTTCCCGCTGGTCCGCCAGCTCGCGCGATGACATCGCCAAATACTGCACAGTTTGATTCACCAACGGTACGAAGCTTGCGGCATCGGTGGGCCAGTCATTCATCCGTCCGCCCACGCCCGTGGTCCACACCACCAGCCGCCCGCCGGATGATCCAATACTGCGCTCTACAATTAACGGCTGCCCATGACCTGTCGCGGCAATGATGTGCGCTTCGTTGGTTTCAGGCAGCAGACTCCACCACCGGCGCAGGGTGACACCCACGATCTGGTTATGCCCGGCCTGCAGCAGCGGTTTGACAATCGGACTGCGCCGATTGCGGATAACAATAAATGGAGGTTTTTTTACGCTTTGCATTGGCCCAAACGTCCCGACGGACAACCCGTGCGACTGCAGTTCCTCATTCAGAAAATGAAGATTTGTCCGGCTTCCCGCAATAATCCATACCCCTCCGCCCCCACGGGCAAAAAGATTCAGCCGGGTCAACAACCCGCCCGGCATGGTGGATGGATCGTTCACGATCACCGCATCAAAATGCCGCAGATGCATCTGCACCGCCTGGCTTACACCTGTAACGGTTGGCCTCGCTAAAGCAATTTGCGCACCGGCCGATGGAAAAGGATTCAGCGCTGCGGCCAGATAGCGGCTGCTCCGGTAACCGCCAATGGCACCGATTTGATGGTCAATCACCAGAACCGATAAATGGTGCCACACCTTAACCGCCGCCAGCGAGCGATTGTCCGCGGCCAAAGCGTCCTGATAATGCGTCCGTACCTCCACCCAGTGCGACCCGGCGGAATGAAACCGATATGTGAATCGACCGGTTTGTGTCTTGCCCGCCGGCAGGGTACTGATCGGGTGAACCGCCACCGGCTCGCCATTGATCAAAAGCCGCAATCGGACAGGCCCGGCTGGCAGCGGCCCGGAATTGGCCACCGTGAAAATAATATGCGCCGGATGGCCTACACCCGGAATGCGGGGTTCAATTCGGAGTGGGCCGATCGCGATGTCCGATTGGGTTACCACCGCCGGAACTTTAATGTTGTAGACCGGAATGGGACGACCCGCCACCACCGCGTGTGTAGCCCGCCATAATCCCTCCCGTCCAACCTTCCACGAAATTGCCCGGTCATTGGATAAAACAAATATAACCTTCCGCAGGTCATCACCGCGCCGGACCACGCTTTGCGCGTAGCGAATCGGAGTCGGCACCGAAATGCCCGTCAGACCGGGGTGTAAGCGCTCCAGGGGCAGAATGAACCGTCTCTCAATTTTACTCCTGTCCGCAATTAAAATACCGCGATGAGTCAAGCTGTAATTGCGATGTCCCGCCACCACGACACTTAAACTGTCGTCCGGACTTAAATGACGAATTAAATGGCCCAGCATCCGTACGCTGCGTGCAAACACCGTGCGGCGGCCGCTTACCATGCCCGAAGAAATAGAATGATCTATAACGACCACCACGTCGGCCGGTGCGCCGCGGCCAATGATCGCCAGACCGCCAGCAGAGAGTATCGGCATTGACAGCAGCAGGGCCACAAGCGCCAGAAGCAGCATCCGCAACACCAACAGTATCCAATGCTCGGGTATTTTCTTTTGTTTCTGCGATGTTGCGCTGGGCTGCAGGAACAGCATCGCCGCCCATTCAATCGGTGTGGTTTTACGCCGATGCAGCAGATGAATAATGACCGGTATGGACGCAAGAGCCAACCCGGCCAGCATGATGGGCATGACGAATATCAAATGCCGCGCTCCCGCAGGCGTGTGGACAGATAGGCAGTCAGCGCCTGGTCCACACTGTTTTGGGTATCAATAAGCTGATAGCTGATGCGCAGATCACTGCAAGCCTTTTCGATCGCCCGCCGATGGGCCGCCAGCGCATCCAAATAGCGGCGGCGTACGACGGCTGGGTCCAGCCGAAGTTCATGACCGGTCAATTCCATGTTTTTGAAAAGCGTCCAATTACGAAACGGAAATGCAATTTCATCATGGGCGAGCACCTGCAGCAGCAGTACCTCGTGGCGGCGGTGGCGCAAGTGGTGCAGGGCACTGATAACATCGTCGGCCGGATCGAGCAGATCACTGATCAAGATCACCATGCTTCTGTGTTTAAGGCGGTCGGCCGCCTCATGCAGAGTGCGGCTCAGCTTACCCTCAGTGCCAAGAGGGCACGCGTCCAGCGCACGGGCAAGCGTAATGAGGTGCGATGCGGTGGAGCGGGCTGGAATAAAATTGCGAATTTTATTATCGAAGGTGATCAAACCACACGAATCCTGCTGATGCAAAAGCAGATACGCCAGGCATGCCGCCGTGAACTGGGCGTACCGGTATTTGCTCATGTCGTCGCGCGGGCCGCGGTACCCCATTGAACCGCTGGCATCCAGAAGCAAATGGGCCCGCAGATTGGTGCTTACCTCATACTGGCGGATGTAATATCGATCCACTTTGGCATACACGCGCCAGTCAATGCGTTTGAGATCGTCACCGGGCGTGTATTCCCGATGCTGGGCAAAATCGGTGGCAAACCCCAGGTGCGCCGAGCGATGCAGCCCCTGCACATACCCATCCATCACCTGCCGGGCAACCATCTCCAGGCGGCTGATGCGCGACAGCAGCTTCGGTGCCAACAGGGCACTGGCCGCCGTATGTTCCATTTCAAGGTTTGCCGTAGAAATGCCGTCCACCTGCTTTCTGATTCGGACTTGCCCGGTTACGCCGCCTGCTGGTTGGCGGCCGAGAGTTCACTGAGCAGCCGCTCGATGATTTTGTCGGTCGATATGCCGCTGGCCTCGGCACTGAAGGTGGTGGTGATGCGGTGGCGCAGCACCGGCTTGGCCACCTGCGCGATATCCTGCGTGGTCACATGCATGCGCCCGTGAAGAATCGCCCGTGCCTTGCCGGCAAGTATTAAATAAATACTTGCCCGTGGCCCGGCACCCCATTGCACCAGATCCGCCAGCCAGGGGGGGGCTTCCGCTTCTCCCGGGCGCGTGGCCCGCACCAAACTGCGCGCAAATTCATACACATGGTCCGCCGCCGGCACCCGACGCACCACCTCCTG
>JAKAYZ010000230.1 GCA_021816165.1 Planctomycetota bacterium
TTCGTTCACCAGCTTGGCACCCATATTTTCAAAGGGTTCAGGCAACTCAACTTCCTTGGCCACCGTCACACCGTCGCGGGTAATTTGTGGCGATCCCCAGCTCTTGGCGAGCACCACGTTGCGACCCGAAGGCCCCAAGGTGACCTTAACCGCCCCCGCGAGCTTGCTAAGCCCAACCAATACTTTTTGCCGGGCATCCCGGTCGAACATTAATTGCTTTGCAGCCATGATTATTTACCTCTTTCGTTTCTTGACTAAGCCACACTACCAAGCCATTGGCGGTGGCCACTGCCACATTTTGTGATTCAACCGAATGTCACTTGGTTAATACGCCCAAGACATCGCTTTCGCGAAGGATAACCAAGGCTTCGTCGTTGACTTTCACTTCAGTGCCGGCGTATTTTCCGTAGTACACCTCTTCACCGACTTTCACACCAACCGGGGCGCGACTGCCGTTGTCGAGCATTTTCCCGGGACCAACGCTGATCACTTTGCCACGAGTGGGTTTTTCCTTAGCCGAATCAGGCAAAACAATCCCAGATGCGGTTTTGGTTTCTGCTTCACCTGGTTTAACCACCAGACGATCTTCTAAAGGATTAATTTTCATGTGTGATACACTCCTGTTAATGAGGGTTTTAAACTAAATTCAGCACGGCAACACTTGCCGCCAGACATTACATCATGCCATCCATACCGCCCATACCTCCCATACCGCCCATGCCACCCATGCCTCCCATCCCGCCCATGCCTCCCATTCCACCGGGACCACCAGGCCCCCCGCCGGCGGCCCCCTTCGGCTTGGGCTTTTCAACGATGATCGCATCGGTCGTGAGCAACAAAGTGGCCACGCTGGCGGCATTTTGCAGAGCACTGCGCTCGACTTTAAGCGGAGTGATAATGCCGGCTTTGATCATGTCCGGTTCATACTGCAGGCTCAGGGCGTTAAAGCCAAAATTGCCCTTGCCCGCAAGGACTTTCTTGACCACCACGGAGCCTTCTTCACCGGCATTTTCCGCGATGCATCGTGTTGGTTCCTGCAAAGCACGACGAACAATTTCCACACCCGTGGCTTCACCGTGGCTATCAGTTTTGAGGTCTTCCAAGATGCTGATGGACCGGAGCAGGGCTGTGCCTCCACCAGGCAAAATGCCCTCCTCAACTGCGGCTCGCGTGGCATGAAGTGCATCCTCCACCCGAGCCTTCTTTTCTTTCATCTCCGATTCGGTGGCAGCGCCCACATTGATTTGAGCCACGCCACCAGCCAGTTTAGCCAGGCGTTCCTGAAGCTTTTCGCGATCGTAATCCGAGGTGGTAACCGCGATTTCCCGGCGAATTTGTTCAATGCGGTTTTGCACTGCCTTGCTCTGCCCGGTACCTTCGATAATGGTGGTATTGTCGTTGTCGATTTCAATCTTACGGGCCTGGCCAAGATCATCCAAGGTGACTTTATCAAGTTCAACACCAAGATCTTTCATAATAGCTTTGCCGCCGGTGAGAACGGCGATATCCTCCAACATCGCCTTGCGACGATCACCATAACCAGGAGCTTTCACCGCACACACACTTAAAATTCCGCGAAGCTTATTGACCACAAGCGTGGCCAAGGCTTCACCTTCAACATCTTCGGCGATGATGAGCAGAGAACGCTTGGCCTGCTGAATTTTTTCGAGAATGGCTACCAATTTGGCAGCACTGGAAATTTTATCTTCGTAGATCAGCACATAGGGTCGTTCCATGACCACGGTCATATCATCCTGATTGGTGATAAAATTGGGGGAACTGTAACCGCGATCAAATTGCATGCCCTCCACCACAGTCACGTAGGTTTCCAGGGACTTACCCTCTTCAACGGTAATGACCCCGTCTTTGCCCACTTTTTGAAAGGCGTCGGCCATGATGGAGCCGATTTCTTTATCATTATTGGCGCTGACCGCGGCCACATCGGCGACCTCGTTTTTATCCGCAACATTGAGAGGCTTGCTGAGCTTTTTCAAATTCAGAACCACTGCCTCCACAGCACGATTGATGCCACGAGCAAGCGCATTGGCATCGGCACCGGCCGCGAGATTGCGATAGCCTTCCTTAAAAACCGCTTCCGCGAGCACCGTGGCGGTGGTTGTACCATCACCGGCGACATCACTGGTTTTAGTGGCTGCTTCTTTGACCAATTGAGCGCCGACATTTTCAAATTTGTTGTGAAGTTCTATTTCTTCGGCAACGCTTACCCCATCTTTAGTTACCGTTGGAGCACCCCAACCTTTGTCCAAAATTGCGTTACGACCGCGTGGCCCGAGCGTGCTTTTAACCGCCGACGCCAGCTTCGTTACCCCTTCCAACAAGCTTTTACGAGCTGATTCATCAAAAGAGATCTGCTTCACTGCCATTCTATGGACTCCTTGTTTGAGTATGTTATCTGCCGGAAACACCGCGTTTCACTTCCGGCTTACAATACCGGATACGGGTATCTCACCCTTTTAAGGGTTTTGCCAAAGAGGCTTCGGCATCGGGCATCGCCGGGATAACCCGAAGAGCAGCCTCTATCGTCGGATGCACTTGAGCAAGACTGATGCCAAGCTCAGTTTTCCACCCTATCCAAACAGCATAAGCCTTTATTTTTACAGGCTGTTACAATAACAAAACAGCAACACGTCGCGAAACGTTTAGAATGAAATTATGCTGCCTCCTTGGCAGGAATTGACCATCGACGGATGACAGTCCGTTGTCAAAACGGCAGATCGCGGATGAAACCGCAACCCCGACCAGCGATTTCTAACCATGGCTGATGCGTACCAAGTTGGCCAGAGTGTTTTGCACCTGGTGCGAAGCAATGGCTTCGGCAGCCATCTTTATTCCATCGCGGATACTTTGCACCTTGCCAGCCACCCATAGAGCCGCACCCGCATTGAGCAGGACGATGTCACGGGCGGGTCCAACCTGGCCGGCGAATATCTCGCGGATCAGGCCGGCTGATGCCGCTGGAGAATCAATCTGTAAGGCGTCTGACTTGGCGGTGGTCAATCCGACATCCTCGGGAACCAGTGAAAAACCGCGCACGTCCTTACCATCAAACAGGGATATCTGGGTTGGGCCTCCGATGGAAAGCTCGCAGAGAAATCCCTCGGCCGGATCTCTGCCGCAAACCACCATGGCTCGCTTAGCTCCCAAACGCATCAGCACGGCAAGAATTTTTTCGGTCAAAGCGGGTCGAGGTACTCCGGCAAGTTGCCTCCTGGCACCTGCTGGGTTGACCAGCGGTCCCATGAGGTTGAAGATTGTAGCCAAGCCAAGGACCTTGCGAGCATGGGCCACATTACGCATCGCGGGGTGATGTTGCTGCGCAAAGGCGAAGCAGATACCGACCTGTTCCAGACATTTTTTCTGAATGTCGGGAGGTGCTTCCACATGGACGCCCAATACCGACAAGACGTCGGCGCTGCCACTACGGCTGGTTACCGCTCGATTGCCATGCTTAGCCACGGGTACGCCGCACGCGGCGGCGACCAAGGCTGCGGCGGTTGAAACATTAAAAATTCGAGAGCCGGTTCCGCCGGTTCCGCAGGTATCAATGACATCGGGCGGAGCTTCAATCGGAACGACATAGCGACGCATGACCTGAGCCGCGCCAGCCAGTTCATCCACGGTTGGTTCGCGCATGGCCAGCAGGGCCAGAAACGCGCCAATCTGGATGGGGTCAGCTTGACTGGAGATGAGATGTTCAAATGCCCCCTGGGTTTCCGACTCGGAAAGTGTTGCGCCAGCCACCAACTTTGCCAAGATATCTTTCATGCTGATCCAAATCTGACCACCCAAGGCGCCATCAACTGCGAACCACATAAGCTCCCGGTCCCGGAGCGGTGACAAAAATGCCCGGCTCTTTGCCGCAACGCAATGGATATTCACGCTCCAACACTTGCGTCAAAGGCGAAACGGCCTCCCTTTTTGCCAGCACGACGATAGACCCACCAAAACCTCCGCCGGTCATGCGGGCACCGTAGACCCCGCTGACGGGGCGGCTCAGGTTCACCAGAGTATCAAGTTCCGGGCAACTCACCGCATAATCATCGCGCAGACTGGTGTGGGAAGCGTACATCAAACGGCCACATGCAGCGTAATCCCGCTTCTGCAACCCTGCGGCAAAATCGAGCGTCCGTTGATTTTCACCCACCACATGCCGGGCTCGCTTGCATACCACAGGGTCCATGGAGGCTTGCACTTCCTGCAACATGGGCATCGCGACATCGCGCAGGGCCGTCACGACGGGATATGTCTTAGCCAAAGTGGCTACGGCAGCCTGACACTGGTCTCGGCGAGCTTTGTATTCCCCAGCAACAAGTTCGTGCTTGACATGACTGTTGACGATCACGACGCAGACCGCCGGATCGTCGAGCGGAATCTGGCGGTGAGATTGATCACGGCAATCCAGCAGCATGGCGTGACCGGCCTTGGCCATGGCAGAAATAAATTGATCCATTATGCCACACGGCGTTCCGGCATAATGATGCTCGGCCCATTGGCAGGCCAAGGCCATTTCCACCGAAGGCATGGTTTGGCCCCAGGCACTAAGCAAAGCTAACGCCGTAGCCACCTCAAAAGCAGCGCTGGATGAAAGTCCACCGCCCATGGGAATATCACTGTCAGTTAGAATATCAGCCCCCAAGCCGCTATGCCCCTTCTGGCGGAGGGCCTCACAGACGCCCTTGGCGTAAAGCGACCATGCGGGCGGATCCTTCTGCAGCGGACCGCCAAGGGAAAACTCCGCCATTTGCCGCTGTGCGGTGCTGTACAGGCGAATACGATGGTCGCTCCGGCGGTGCAGCACCATAGCGGTGACGCGCTCTATAGCCATGGGCAGGACAAAGCCATCGTTATAATCGGTGTGTTCGCCGATCAGGTTGACACGACCAGGAGCACGCACCTCTAGAATGGCGGCATCAGTTGCGTACTCCGGAAATACCCGCCGAAACTCTCGATTCAAATTTTCGCTGTTCAAAGCCAACTCCAACCGGCCGCCACTATGGAAGCCGCGCCGCCATGCTATGGTTAGATTCGCTGTAACGCAATCTTCATTGCCAGATCGAGACTCAGGCGGAATCCCGGCTATGGTTGGCGAGGTGATTTACCGTAGGGGTTCCTGTGGTGCAGCGTGCAAAAATCATGCGCCCGGCGGAAGTATGCACGGAATTGGTAATCAAAACATCAATATCGCCCCCGATTTTATCGCGGGCATTTTCTATCACCACCATGGTGCCATCTTCAAGATAGCCAACCCCCTGA
>JAKAYZ010000231.1:0-3909 GCA_021816165.1 Planctomycetota bacterium
ACTGGTTCCGAAATATCCTTCAGGCGAGGTGTAAAATTTTAAGCCCGTTGAATTCAGCGCGAATCAACGTGTCGGACTGGTTGCCCCACCATACCTGACTTATTTTCATCGGATCGACCGGCGACCAGCTTGAATAAAAATTATCGGCCCGAGTGATGCGAGGTTATAGGACTATATCAATGATTTTGGGCTGCATGAGGATGGAGTTATCGTTTGGCGTTCATTCGCAAAAATGACCGACCTTGCCTAGAATAACCTTCCATGCGAAAGGTCCCTTTGGAACATTGGCTGCGATTTTTTCAACGTCTGTGGGTGCTGAGTTATTGGCGGCCGGAAAAGGTGGAAACCTGTCCGCGAGCGTCGTCGGCAAGCGCACCAATTACAAGCAGGCGCGATTGTATCAAACCTGGTCGGCGGCAGCGTTGGCACGCGCCGCACCTGTCGGGGCGGCACCACTGGTGCCGCAGCGGTATGGTGGTGTTGGTAGTGTTGATGGTGGGATCATACGGTTCGCGTGCCGGTGCCCAATCGGCGGTGGTGGTACCGGCATCCACAAAGCCTGCAACTCGCTTGGTCGTTCCGCCGGGGCGCTTGTTAATGGCTGGGAATGCACGCAGCGGCATTTGGATGGTTGTGCCGACATGGTTTGGGAAAGCTGGCCATCAGTCGGGGTTTGTCATTTTGCAGCATTCGCTTAACCGCCAGAAGGGGGGCGAAGATATATGGCGGCAAGTAAACCAGCAGGTGTTGGTGGGCGTGCCGCAGGCCATGGCGGTACTGGCCGGAACTGTGGATGGCAAGGAAGTGTCATCGGCGTATGTGATGTTTTCCGGCGGCCTGGTGTGGGCCTATGGCAAAGATATGAGGCAGAGCGAAGCCAGTCTGCCGCGGTCATCGCAACCCGTGGCCGCAGTGGGAAGCCCGGCGGGACTTTATGCCTTGGTGTGGGGGCGTCCTCAAATTGCTGCGCCGGTTCAATCGGCCGCGGCCAACATCAAGCGGCTGAGCCTTGGGAACGCCAAGGCGGCTGCCCAGCCAGCTGCAGGCGAGGTTTCGCCGAAACCGCCCGCAACCTCTGCGCCACAAGTGCCTTCCAAGCCGGTGGTAATTGGCCAGGGACCGACCACAGCGCCGGTGATTTTGCTTCGTCCCACCCAGTGGCTGCTGTATGAATTTAACGGTATTCGGTGGCATTACCTTTCGGCGCCTGGTTTGGCGATACCTGCGGCGAAGGGCAGGTTGCAAAGCGCCGGGATAACCTTAGTCTGGCTGGCAAACCGCTTGTGGGTGTTTTGGAAAAGCTCTCACCGCCGGCAACAGATTGACGCGCAGTATCTGCCAGTTGGTAAACAAAATTTGGCCAGATGGTCGCCCGTGCTTCGATGGAATACCGGAAGACCGCTGGGCACGCTTCTGCCGCTGAGCGTTGAGAGCAGGTTGCTGGTGCTGTTGGCGCTACGTGAGCCTAATGGCGACATGAAAATTGAGGGAGCGCAGGTGCAGGCATCGGCTGGAAACAGCTTGGAGCCAACGCATGTGTTCAAGCCGGTGCTGATGACGTGTGGACACCACACCTTTTCACCGGGGCTGATCGGGGCGGCCGCTGATGGCGATTCTGTGGCCGTGGTGTGTGGAACGGCATCGGGTGGGCTGCGCCAAGTGACGCTGGACCGACAGGGAAGGGTTATTACACCGACGTTTAAGCTTCAGCCCAGACCGGCCAGTCCGGCCAGCCCGGAAAACATCCAGTCACTGATGATGGTGGCGCTGATGGTTTTACTGGCGCTATCGCTGTGGCAGCGCCAGCAGGTTCCGCCGCTGGGCACGCTGCCCAAGGGCATGAACATAGCGCGGCTGTATGTCCGTATTCCGGCGGCCCTGGTAGATTTGGCCATTCCGATACTGGTGGTGGCCGTTCTATTTGGTGCTTTTACCGAGCCTTTGTTTGTAGCCATGTTGCGTCGTTGGACCAACGTCTATTCTTCTCCGATGCTTTTGGCCCATGAATCATCTATCTGGTGGATGTTGGGTTTGTACGTGGGACATGTTGGATTGGGCGAGTGTATTTTTGGGCGTTCCATTGGCAAGGTAATTTTTCGGTTGCGCGTGGTGAATATGGCGGGTGGTCGGCCGGCGCTGGCGCCAGTTTTCATTCGTAATTTCATGCGCTTGCCGGAATTGGCGCTGCCGGTGCTGCTGATTTTTATGGTAGTGAGCACGGATCGCCAGCGGCTCGGCGATTTATTGGCCCGCACACTGGTAGTGCAGGTGTCATGACAGGAGAATTGCATTGGTAACGATTCAGGAATTTCAACGCCATATACATGAAAAATACTCTGCGCACGACAAGCAGCGGGGTGGCGCGGCGACATTTGTCTGGTTTATCGAAGAGGTGGGGGAATTGGCCAGCGCCTTGGGCGGGACGGATCGCGCCAATCTGGAGGAGGAATTTGCTGATGTGTTGGCCTGGCTATGTACGTTGGCCAATATTAAAGACATTGATCTATCGGCAGCAGTTGAGCGGAAATATCTCACCGGCAACGGACCGACCGGGTTTAAGTAAAGGCCTTGGCAACTGGCTGCGGCCCCGGGGTGGTTTCGTGGTAACCAAGTTCAAGGAGTACGGAGGGGTGGAAGCTTTCGCAGAATTTCAGCACGCTGCGCTTCAAGCCAACCCGGCAGTTGAAGATTTTTTCCCAGGGATGCCACAGGTTCATCGGCAGTAAAACCAGGTCCGTCAGTGGCGAGTTCAAAGAGCACTCCGCCCGGCTCGCGAAAATAGATGGATCTGAAGTAGATCCGATCCATGATGGGACTGACATTGCATTTCATGGAGATGAGCTGTTGCCGCCACTGCTGTTGGGAGAGCGGATCAGCAATACGAAAAGCCACATGGTGGATGTACCCGGCACCCATCCGCCCGCGACGTTGATTGGGCTCTTCCAGCAAATGAATGCGAGCCGTAACTTGCTGGTCGTAGGCCCGGTTGTGAAGCTCCCAGGTGTTGCCACCATGGGAAGTAAACCGAAAAATGGATTGCAGAAATTCGCGGGTTGGATCTATGGAAGATTCGGCCAGGGTCAACGCATGGATTCCACGCAGCGCGAATTCAGGGCCAACCGACCCGCCAGTTATGCCCACATCAGCGGAATCAGCGGTGTCACCGAGAATTTCCAGGGAAATGCCATCCGGATCACGAAAAATCAGGCGGTCGCGTCCATCGCTGGTTGACAGACGTTGAACCGGCACACCTTCGCTGGCCAGTCGCTGCTGCCAAAAACTCAAGGCTTCAGGTGGGGCCGCCAGAGCGATGCTTAAGGTTTGGCCCGGGCCGATGGTTGCAGGCGGTACGTCGGGCCAGAGGAAAAATGTGAGGAGTGTTCCGGGTCTGCCCAAGCCATCTCCATAGTAGAGATGATAGCTGCTGGGATCGTCAAAATTAACGGTTTGTTTAACCAGTTTCAGCCCCAGAGTGCGGGTGTAAAAGTCGAGATTCTCCTGGGGGTGCCCCGTAATGGCGGTGACGTGGTGAATGCCGAGTATGTCAAGTGTCATGGATTCATTCCAATATTTATGAGGCCATCCGTGCCCAGATGGCTGATGAACATTTTAGGCCGATACTTCTGGAATGTCCGCTGGCTTGGTTGTTCGCTTCTTACAGTTGGATTTCATGCCAAGAGGCTGTATTCAGGTGCGGCCGGAGTGACCGTTCCGCAATGACATATTCGGCCGGCTGGCAGGTATCGCAGATCGCAGGATAGTGGATATTCGTGCTCTGCTGGTTCGCCAACCACCTGTAAACCGTATGACTGGGAAAGGTTGGCAAGTCTCCACAGTGCTGACCAACTCCCACCCAATTGTAATCGTGATTGTAGTTGGAACCTCAGACCACCTGAAGATCAGAAAAAT
>JAKAYZ010000231.1:3919-5241 GCA_021816165.1 Planctomycetota bacterium
GGCATGAATCACAGCGCTGTGGCAAGCCACGGGCGGACGACTTCGCGGTTGAGATAAGGAAACCAGAAATGGCCGTAACCCGGCGCAGGCAGCAGGCGAAAAGGGAGGACGTCGAAAAAGGCGGAACCTGCGAACAGCAAGATGATCCCGATAGGGCCAGTCAAACTTCCAAGGCCAAAGTCGATGATGGGCAACCGTCGCGGGTGGAGGGAATTCCGCCGGAGCAGATGAGCAACTTTCGTTTGCTCGTGCGCATGTTTGAATTCGTGGGGCCGGTAAAATATCTGGCGGTCTTGGCGTGCACACTGGTGGCTCTGGCCACTTTTGTTGACATTTCCACGGTCAATTTAACCCGTATTGTCATTAACAACGTCAGCACGGTGGTGGGGGCGACGGTTAAGTCTCCGGTGTTGGCACCGACGGCACGTACGGTCGCGGTGCCAAGCCTGTCTAAGCCAGCCGCGTCGTCCCCAATCAGCGGTGACTCCTTTATCCAGGAAATTCAAACGCATTTCACCCATGGTCCGCTGCGCACGACGATCAATCTCATTGGCCTGCTGGCCTTGTTTGTGGCCGCATCGACGGTGGTTACTTTCTTTCGATGGTTCGTGAATTCCAAGCTCAGCATGGATATGGTTTTTTCCATGCGGGCCTCCATGTATGACCAGCTTCAGCGGGTGGGCTTTTCGTTTCATGATCGCCACTCCAGTGGAACGTTGATCAATCGGTCGCTGTCAGACCTGCACAATATAAGGCAGTTTGTCAACATGGCGCTGGTGCAAATTACGGAAATTGTTTTGTACATTGTGGGGTACAATATTCTCCTGGCGTCGATCAGTCCGACGGTGGGCTTGGTGGCATTGTTGCCAATTCCATTCTGGGTCATTTATCTGCGGTATTTCAGCAACAAGGCCCAACCGATTCAAAAGCAGATCATGGCCAGCACTGACGAACTGACGATGGTGCTAAGCGAAAATGTGGCTGGGGCCCAGGTGGTCAAGGCGTTCGCCACGGAAAAAACGGAAATCAGCAAATACGATAAAACCGCGGATCGTTTTTTTGATCGTGTGCTGAAAAATGTGGGTTTGTTCAGCAATTTTGTACCGATCGTGCGCGCCATTGCGACGGCTTCAAGTTTGAGTCTGTTTCTGGTGGGTTCATTGCTGTGTGTTTCGGGCACGTTAAAAGTCGGTGATTTGATTGTTTTTGGCGTGGCGATGGGCAACATCCTGAGTCGCCTGCAGCAACTCAATCAAATCAGCAGCCAGTATCAGACATCCATTGTGTCGGCCCGGCGATTTTACGAAGTGATGCTGGCCCAA
>JAKAYZ010000232.1:0-3531 GCA_021816165.1 Planctomycetota bacterium
TGCAGCGGCTGCAGCGCAGGATCGGTATAAGTGCTTTGCTTGGACTAAGATAAACCGGCTTAAAAATGAGGCTTTGGCATGAATCAGGATGCGGCCATGGATTTTGACGCTCAGGTGGAGTTGCTGCTGGCGGATGTGGACCATGTCTATTCGGCCGGTGAACTAAAGGATCGGCTTAAAGTAGCGGCGGCTGCCGGGCGGCCATTGCGGGTGAAGTTGGGGATGGACCCCACCGCGCCGGACCTGCATTTAGGCCATGCCGTGGTGCTGCGTAAACTGCGGCAGTTTCAGGATTTGGGACATAAGGCGGTGCTGATTATCGGTGATTTTACCGCCATGATCGGGGATCCGACGGGCAAAGCAAAGACCCGTCCGGTGCTTTCGGCGCAGCAGGTCGACGAGAATTCACGGACCTATTTGCAGCAGGCCGGGAAAATTCTCGACACCGGTGCGGATAAACTGGAGATCCGGCGGAACAGCGAATGGCTTTCGAAGATGAGCTTTGGAGATGCACTGCGGCTGGCCCAGCAGATGACCGTGGCCCGCATGTTGGAGCGGGATACCTTCAGTGATCGCTATAAGACCGGCGAGGCCATCTACATCCATGAGTTTTTATATCCACTGATGCAGGGATGGGATTCGGTCATGGTGCAGTCGGATGTTGAACTCGGCGGAACGGATCAGACGTTCAACAATCTGGTCGGGCGCGATTTGCAATCCGGACAGGGCCAACCGCCGCAAATTGTGATCATCATGGAGATTCTTGTAGGTACGGACGGTCGGCAGAAGATGAGCAAATCGCTGGGCAATTATATTGGTGTGGCGGATTCAGCCGTGAATCAATTCGGCAAAGTGATGAGCATTCCGGATGCACTGATGCAACAGTGGTTTCGGCTCTGCACGCCGTTGCCGTCGGACCGTATAGCGTCGCTGCTGGATGCCGGCATTACACATCCACGTGCGGCCAAGGATATTTTAGGACGACTGATTGTCGAGCAATTTCATTCGGCCGCGGCAGCGGAGGCCGCGGCGGAGGATTTTCGGCGGCGCTTTACGGATGGAAAGTTGCCCACGGAGGTGGAGGTAAAGACCATACCGTCCGCCATGCTGCAAGATGGTAAGATCGGGCTGCTGACCTTGATCAAAGAGGTGGGCTTTACAAATTCCACATCGGAAGCGCGGCGCATGGTGGAATCAGGCGCGGTCAGTTTTGGCGGTCGGAAGATTTCCGATCCGCGATTACACGTATCGTTGCACGATGATCCTATTTTACAGGCCGGTAAGCGCAGGGTGTGCCGCATTCGTGTCGTCTGATTGATTTGGAAATGCGAGAGTTCCATTGGTGGTGTGAATATCTGGTGTTGTTATGGTGCAGTTGAAAATCCTAACGCGGGGCAGCAGGATTACCTGGCCGCAAAACCAACCGTGCTGAGTTTACTGGTGGGGGGGGCACCGAGTTATTGCGGGCTCGCGTGCGCCCCGTGCCAGATGTGGAGGCCTTCGCGTTGTATGACCGCCAGTTGCTGGAGCTGACGCGGCGACATTTACCAGTGGATTATTGCCCGGGAGTGGCTTTGGGCCGTGGTGGGAATAACCTTGTAGCCATAACATCTCACGCCTCAATTGATGGTGTAGCTGGCCAGCAGTTTTTCAAATTGTTTGTGGAAATATTTTCCACCGATGGCGGCACCATAAAAGGCATTTAAAAATTTCAGTGAAGAGCGGGTCGCCTCCTGATTTTTCCCCATAGCCTGATTGCTGCGAATAAGGTAGAGGTACGCAGACCAGAACAGGGTGGAACCGGGCTTGAGTTGTGGAATAATCCGCACGTACAGGCTGTGAGCGTAGTTGTAGTCAGCCGTGGCGTAGGCCGATCGGGCCACACCGATGAAGTTTTCCAAATCCTGTGGCTTTTCCTTTTCGAGGGTTTTGAAAATGGCCATGGCCTGGTGGCCGTGACCGGCGTGAATTAATTCATCGGCGAGAAGCTGTCGGTATACATAAATCTCGCCGGCGTTGGGCTTGGGGGCCTTTTTAAGATAGGTAATGAGTTGCTGCATCAGCACCGCCGCATCGGCGGCGAGCCGGCGGGACTTGACCGGATCGCTGCGGCGAATGTTGCGGCTTTCCCGATCATACTGCCCGATAAGTCCTTCAATAATGTCGGTGGCCTTTTGGGAGGATTCTCGGGCATATTGTTCCACCAGGGGCAAAATGCGGTTGCTGCTATTTTGTAACTGGTATTGCCGGATGCGGTACCGCAGGATCACTCCCTGAAGTCGGGGCGAAAGTTTGCTGCGAATGCGATCCAGATTTTGAAGAGCTTCCGCGGCGCGGCTGGGATCGCGCAGGGGATCAAGCGCGGTGCCGGCCTGAATAAGCCAGATATCACGCCGATAGCCCTGGGCACGCTTCAAATCGTCGGGGGTTACGGCGGAGGGTGGATTTTTGAGCAGGGTTAGAAAGTTATCGCAGTTCCTTAGCAGAACCCGGGCTTGCCGACGTTGTTGTTCCAGCGGTGCCTTTTTAGCGGCAAGTTGGGCCAGACGCATCGTGCCAATACGAACCATTTCGTAGCGGGCATCGAGGTAGAATTGATCAGACGGGGCAATGGAAGCGAACGTCCGCATCGCCTGATTCAGGTGTCCGGATTCCTGCATTTGCGTGGCGTAGGCAAAGGCCCACTTTTTTTCATGATAGGTAAAGTAAGCCAGATGCAATGCCTGGGAGATCAACGAACTGACCTGAGCCGAAGCCTGTGCGGCGGGGCTAAGCTGTTTGATATCGTACAGAGCCAGATTAAGCACATGTGGAGCACGCGGATCGTGGAGATCGGATTTTACAAATTCCAAATTGAGTTTGACTGCGTCAGTCAGGCGACCGAGGCGAAAGTTGGAAATGCCGCCGATCAGCAAAGCCTCGTGCCGGATGGCCGCATTAACATTTTTTTGGGCCAGAATGGCATTCACGGCGCTCACCGCGGCGGCATCATTTTTCTTCTGGGCTTGCAGCCAGGCATAAGCCAGCGATTGAAGTGGACTAAGCTGGGCAAACACGGGCTTGGGGGGCAGGGCCCCGGCAAGGTGCGAGAATATAAGCTCTTCGTACTGCGGGGCCGTCCCGATGATTTTGAGGGCCAGGTTTGCCGCCTGATTGGTCATCGCTGCTTTCCTGGAGGGAGGGATACCGGCCTTGTTGGCCTGGGCATTAAGAATTCGATAGCGCAGTAACTGCGCTCCCATGATTGCGCCGGGGGTATTGATGGATTTTTTGCCGTGAATCCATGCTTCATAGGTCTTCAGGGTGGTGGTGGCTTCCCCGAGATGGCCGGATTTCAACATGCTCACAACCTGTTGATAGCGGCTTTGGTATTGAACCCAGAGCGGCGCGGCCGACAGCTGCGCCTTTTGCAGCGAGGCGATGGCGGCGGTGTATTCGGCGGCTTGCAGTTGGGCTTTTCCGGCCAGCAGCAGGGCTTGGTAGTAGACGCCGGACGCCGGTCCGGGCTTAATCCATTTTTGTGCCAGCTTG
>JAKAYZ010000232.1:3541-5220 GCA_021816165.1 Planctomycetota bacterium
TGTTGTGTATGGGTGTAGTTGGTGGTGTGCGGCAGACATCAGCTCAAGTTTGCGGGTGGTATCACTCGGTGCCAGAGACAAACCGCTGTAATAATCGGCATAGGCAAGATAATAAGACACCTGTGCCTGGCCGTTCATCGCCCGCTGGTAGGCCAACTCATCGGCATGGGTGAACGTGGTGGCCAAGTTGAGCTTGCGGATAATCTGCTTGTAGTAACCATCGGAGGCGCTTAAAAGGTCTTGCGAGAGCTTCGCTATCGGCGAAAGCTTGGTGCGATCAGCCGCTGTGGAGGACCAATATTCGATGCGGTCGACTATCGGCGGCACAACGTAGGCAAACAGGAACTTAGCCTGATCGATAGCCCAAGTGCCGTCCACCAGAGTGGCATTGGAATTGGTGGCCAAGTAGGTCTGAACATTGGTAACAAATTGCGGAGCCAGGGTGGCCTGCTCTTGCGGATCGTGGGCCATGCTGGCCCAGCGAGCAAAGATCAAGCCCGATTTAAACAGCGGTGCCGATGGAGTTCCTTGATGGGTCTTGACCGCCTGAGCCAGTAAATTGGCCAAGCCTAAATTTTCCAGACGCATCACGTATCGGGTCTGCATGGTCGGATCAGGAAAGATTTGGCCGGCGGGTGCCGTCGGCGCCGCGGCAGCGCGGCCACCGGAACCGGCCAGCAGTGTCAGAGTCAGCGACAAGCTTGCCAAAACCATGGCTACACGGTTGGAGCATGCTGTGGCATGGAGCTGCATTTTCATGATCGTTTCCTTATTCATCATCTCTAAGACCTGCACCACACCAGCCGGTGATCTTGGGCCGGGAAGATGATTGCCTGGTCCGGTTGGATCGCCATTGATGCGGCCGGTGGAGGCAGCCCCTCACGGCGACCTGCCAGCGGGCTATCACGGGCCTAATGGCTGTACGAAAATGCCACATGTGTATATCGGGCCTGCACACAATCACTGTATGTTGTAATGACCTTTTGATACGGCACATCATTGGCCGGTGCAATCAAAACTTGGGCGTCTTTTCCAGCGGCCCCCGCGGCTTTCTTTTTTTCCTTCAGCCATTTTAACAATTGGCCGGAAAGGTCTTCAGTTTGGAACGCTGCGATCGACGCACGCGTATGGCTGCCGATTTGCGTGAGTTTGATGAGTATCCGCGACGCCGGCATCTTTTGTACCTTCACGTTTTTACTCAGGCCGCCCTTGATGGCCGGGGTGTTGTTGGTCAGATACCAGTCCGGAGACGCAAACGAACTGCCGAGCATAAAAAATATGAGAATCACCATGACCACGTCCACCATGGGGGTCATATTCGGTCCGACGTGCGGTGTGGCACCCAAGCGCCGCCGGCCTTTTTTTTGATACGTACTCATTGCCAAAGCCTCCGGTAAATGCGGGGGTCAATCATCCGGGTCTCCGGGTCATAAAATGAATGCTGGAGATTCCAACGCTGGCACAGTCGATCAGCACCGGAGCGATGTATTTGTATTGGATGGATTTATCCGCCCGAAGCACCAGTTTCACCACGGTATGCGTTTGCTTATATTCGTGCACATACTCACGTAATTTCCCAGGCAACAGGTCGTAACTCACCCGTTCGCCCCAGATAATGATCTTGGGTTTGCGCTGCTGGCCCGCCACCAGCGGCTCGCGTGGAACCAGGTTGATGATAA
>JAKAYZ010000233.1 GCA_021816165.1 Planctomycetota bacterium
ATGCACGTACCAGCAGAATTCTGATTCCGTTAGCCGCGGTGGTGTTCGTGGCATCGCTGGTTGGTCTTGGCGTGTCCGTCACCAAGCTGTTCTTCAGTTCCCACCCGCCGGCCGCCGTTCACATAGCCGCCGGCGGTACCGCACCCGCGAAAGCGCTGCTGGCGTCGCTTGGAACAGTCCTGTTTGCCCGGGTAGGCGGAGGAAATCCGCAGTCGGCCACGGAATGGAACGGAATGTATAACTGCCCAGCTAATACGTCCTGTGGAGCCGTGCCATGCCCGCATCCGTCATCCACGGGTTCGTGTGGAACCTATGTACAGTCATTTTTTATTGGCTCAATATGCAAACCCAATAACAGCGGGACGGACTCGTCGTGTAGCTACATCGGCAGCCCGACGGAATGCTCAGCAGTTTTTAATTGCAACTACGAACCCTATGACGGCCAATGTGATCCCAACGGAAGCCCTACCGGGTCGTACGTCTACGGGCAGCAAGTGAACTGCGACTAGACACCCGTGGCGTCGGTGGCTGGGCGGTGCATTGGAGCCACTGAGGCTGCAGCATGGAGCCGAGAGCGTTGCCGGGCGCGGCGGGTGGTTTTTGGTGAGGAGTCAGGAAAATTGGATATTTACCTGGGAGGATGCGAATGGCAATTTCCGTGAGGATTAAGCAAATCCGAGAGTGGGGGGGCAGCAAATTCTGTATATATTTCCTGATCAGCGCGGCAACGCTGTCCTTGCTGGGACCACACGCTCGGGCCAGCACTGCGGTGGTTAAAGATGAACTGCTGAACGCGCTTCACGCGCTGCGGCAGGCGGTCCGCTCCAGGGTAGTGTCTGGTTGGGGCGTCGCCGTGGAGAAAACCACCGACACCCAGTGGTACGGGCACGAAATGCGCGTCCACTATCAGCCGCAAACGGTGAAGTTCTGGTTTTCCGGTAACGCGAGCCTGGCAAAAGAGTACAGCTCAGGCCATCCGCCGGTGCTGCTTCAGGCGGCACTGAGAAAAAATGGAATACTGGCCCATTTCCGTCGTTACAACATGGGGTTAAAGCTCGCAGCACCGCAGGTAACTATTATTGGTGGGGTGTTGCCCCATGTGACCAACGATCTGCGCCCAACCGTGTGGACATACCGCCGGATTTCAGAAATTTCCAGTGTGATGCAGCCCGATGCACAGTTCTTTCGGATAGCGGAGCGCCAATCGGCGGCAACCGTCAAGAATACCGGCCGCCGGATTATCGTAACTTTCAGGTACCCGCCGAATCCGCCGAGCTTCTTCGGCGCGAAGGCGGTGATCGTGTTCGACATGATGCGCGGCGGGATGGTGGCAAGCTACTACAACATGACCGACGAACTCAATGCAGCCCGACACAGGCTCAAAGAGATCGATACCATCACAACGAGGTGGCGAAAAGTGGGCGGTTGCTGGGTCCCGGTCAGCAGAACGCTTGAAAGCCACTACTGGGTTAGCGGCAAAGACCGTGGATTTACACGTACAAATATCAGCTTTGTGAAATTTGTTCTCGGTCCTCTTCGCAATGACATTTTGAGCGCCAGCAACTTGGGAATCCCGAATGGGACATTCGTGGACGACACGGTGCATAAGGAATTATACCATTTCACCGAGGCTGCCGCATCCCGCATTTTTGGCACGGCGAAACACAACCCACCGCGGCAGTCGGAGGGTGTGAAATGACCCCGCTCCGCTATTTCGCTTTTACAGGGTGCCTGTTCACCCTCGCTTATCGCCACGGGGTGGCGTGGGCCTCTGTACTTGGAAGGTGTTTGCTTGGCTCCGTTTTCGTAGCTGCCGCAATATTCAAATGGCGCGACATGAGCCAAGGCCCAACGTTGTACGGCAGCTTGGCACCAATGGGAATTCATCTGCCCGCGCTGATCATAGTTGGTGAGGTATTCCTCGGGCTTTGGTTGTTGTCAGGTATGGCTAGGGGTGCCGCAGGCTTCAACGGCGTTCTCACGCTCTCATTATTTACCGGTGCCGTAATTTTTGACATGCTCCAGCCACACCCAATCCCGTGCCGCTGCATGGGCGCGGCCTATGTCGCCGCGCACAGCCCCGCTGCCGTGGAGCGAGGGCTGGCTCTCGGCATTGTGCGAAACGTGATGCTGGTCGGCCTGGCTGCAACGGTTTGGCTTTCTTCAGGCGGCACACGTGCCTGCACCTGATCTTTTCCGTCAGGGGCAGTTCCCATGGGATATTCCTCAGCACGCCACGATGGCTCCAACGCATGGCCGGTTCGCGCAAACGCCCACAGTTGGCCAACGGCACAACCAAACCGTTATTACTGCGGCTACCGGCAGGCCGGCCATGAATGCGAGTTGGCTCCACGAGAACCGCGTGGTGGTGAATTCTTGAGCGCATCGGCGACACGGAAGCTTTGGAGTTACACTTCGGGCGGGTTCGGCTTGAAACATTGAAGCGCTGCCTGGGAGTGCCGCCTTTCTGAATTCTGGAAATATCTTATGATGACCGGAATATGCAATGGATTCTCGACATTTTATATCTGTTTGGCCTGCTTCTGGCGGCTCCGTTTCTGCTGGCAAAAAGCCGGCGGACCGGCAAGTATCGTTCGGACTGGTCCGGTCGGATGGGATACATTTCCCCTGCAGTTCAGGAGATTTTACGCTCCGCACCCGGACAACCGCGGGTGCTGATTCATTGCGTATCGGTCGGGGAGTTGTTGTCCACGCGCAAACTCGTGGAAGAATTGCTGCACGGCAATAGCTCGCTGCTGGTTATCATTTCCACCACCACCGATACCGGCATGGCCCGGGCATTGGCCCTATATCCGCCGCAAGCGGCAACGCGCGTGGTGGCGGTGCGGTATCCGCTGGATTTTTCCTTCGCCGTGCGGCGATTTCTCAGCACGATCAATCCTTCATTGATCGCACTGGTGGAACTGGAAACATGGCCGAATTTTTTGGCCATTGCCCATCGCCGCGCTATTCCGGTGCAGATCATCAATGGTCGCATGACCGGGCGATCGTTGCGGCGTTATCGGATTATTAAACCGCTGATGCGAAAAATGCTGCGGCGGGTAGATCATATCAGTGTGCAAACCGCGGAAATCGCCGAGCGCTTTGCGGCATTGGGTGCTGTTCCGTCGCGCATGGAAGTCGTTGCCACAATGAAGTATGACAGCGCTGATTTCACGGATCACATAACCGGTGCGGAGGCGATGGCGGCAAGTCTGGGTATTCTGCCGGAACAGCGGCTGCTGGTGGCGGGATCAACCGGACCGGGCGAAGAGGAGATTCTTTTAGCCGTGTATCGGACGTTAAGCCAAAAATCGTCCCAATTAAGATTGGCCATTGCGCCGCGCAAACCGGAAATAATCGGTGATGTGATCGCGGCAATCCGGCAGGCGGGATATGAACCGATATTGCGCACACAACGACCGGATGGGGCGGGTAAAGCGGTTTCACCGATCCAAACCGGACAGATCATCGTATTAGACACAATGGGGGAGCTTAAGAAGCTCTACAGTCTGGCATTTGCGGTGTTTTCGGGCCGGTCGCTGGTGAATCTCGGTGGCAGCGACATGATCGAAGCCGCGGCCCTGGCAAAGCCGTGCTGTTTTGGTCCGTATACCCATAATTTCTCCGATGCGGTGGCATTATTAACCAGCAGCGGTGGGGGTGTGACGGTAAAAAGCGCCGATGAAATGGAGGCTTTATTACAAGCTTGGCTGGTGCATCCGGAAGAGGCGATGGCGATTGGACAGCGGGCCAGAGCGTCTCTGGAATCTCAGCGTGGCAGCAGCCGAATTTATGCGCAAAGAATGTTGAAAAATATTTTTTCGCATGCTGCAACTTCCAATGAAGTGCCTCGTTATACCCCCAAGGGATAAGTGTTGCCGGAGTTATCGGGCCGGTGGCGGCGCGCCGGTGCGCGTGGCGAAGTTTATTGATAACCGTGTATACTGCTGATTTCCGGTCGGCACCGGATGGCGGAATATGGTTATTTTGTCACTTGGTGGCATAAAATAATACCGTAAACGGATTGTTGTCATGGTTGAATTAAAAAATACATCCTCGCTGCTGGAAATTCGCGGCATGGTCAAGCGATATACGCTTGGTGAAACAGAAGTTCTGGCTCTCAATCGTGTTGATCTGACCATTGAAGAAGGCGACATGGTGGCGATCACCGGCCCATCAGGCAGTGGAAAATCAACATTGATGAATATTCTGGGTTGCCTTGATGATTTTGATGCCGGGACTTACATCATTTCCGGTGAAGATGTTTCCAAACTCAGCGGAGACAAACTCGCGAATATCCGCAATCGGCTGATCGGCTTTGTATTTCAGAATTTTAACTTGTTGCCGCGGCTGTCAGCCTTGGAAAATGTTGAATTGCCCCTGTTGTATTCCGCAAATAAAGATGCCAAGGCGGCGGCCCGGAAAGCGCTGGAAGCCGTCGGTTTAGCCGATCGCATGCACCATGAACCCAACCAGCTTTCCGGCGGGCAGCGGCAACGCGTGGCGATTGCCCGGGCCATTGTGACCAATCCGGCCATCATTCTGGCTGATGAACCAACGGGAAATCTCGATTCGCGGGTGGGTAAGGAAATTCTGGAAGTATTTCACCAGATTAACGATCAGGGGCGAACGATTGTCATTGTCACGCACGATTCCACTGTGGCCCGGCATTGTCGCCGCGAAGTGCAGATTCGCGATGGACAGATTGTAGATATCGTTGAGCATAATCGCTCGGCAAGGGAACTGGTGGCCAAGGCGGGTTGAGACCGGCACCCGAGGTGATTCCATATAACACAGACGGTTAAATCCATTAAAGGAGCCGCGAAAAGCGGAACAGGTACGGATGAAAAAAGGTTTGATTATTACCGGCGTGGTCGCGGCAGCCGTTATTGGCGGTGCGGTTGCTTACCATCATTACCAGGCGGCGGGCGCAACGGTGGCACCCAAATTACATACCGCGGTGGTTAAAAAGGGTACTTTGACCGTGCATGTCTATGCCACGGGTAATGTGCTGGCCAATCGAACGGTGGACATCAAATGCCAGGCGGGCGGCGAAATTACCAGCTTGCCGCTGGGAAATGGGAACCCCAATGATCAGATCGAGATCGGTGATAAAGTAAAAAAGGGACAGGTTATTCTGACCGTTGACCCGACGCTTGAATTGCAGGCTGTTACCATCGCGCAACAAAATCTGGATCAGGC
>JAKAYZ010000234.1 GCA_021816165.1 Planctomycetota bacterium
TTGTAGGGGGGCGGAGTGGTCGCCATTGTGTCATTCATATTAATAATGCCTCCTTTCACGGAAATACTCATCATCCCTTCACGCTGAATCATTGTGCTTTTATTTGCAGATAGCCGGCACCCACCCGCCCGTTGCGCAGCACCAGCACCTCAACCCGCTGGGCCTTGGCGATGGCCGGCAACAGCTTGCCGAGGAAGTCTAAATTGCGCACACGATAAGGCCCAATTTGAATAATCACATCGCCGGGTTGCAATCCGGCCTTGTCGGCGATCGAATGCCGAAAAATCTGCGTAATGAGCAGGCCACTATTCACACTTAGCTTCATTCGCCCTGCCATCGCAGGCGTAAGCTGCTTTACCACCATGCCCAGAAGCTTTCTGGTTTTCAGTACGATGGGGGACGGAGGTACCGCCTTTACCGCATACTGCCGCGTGGTACCGTTGGAAAATTTAACACTCACTTGCGGCTGATTGGCACCGACGGCCAGAAGTGCCGCATATGCTCCCTGCAGGGTATTCACACGCTGGCCATTGACGGCGATCACCCTCGGTGCCAGGGTGCCGGCGATCACCACATGTTCGTGCGGCCCGGCTATGCCCTGGTGGCCGGGACACAATGCAAATTTCACATCCACGGTGTGTCCGTCCACCACCGCCGGGTTCATCAGTGTGGGAATCAGTTCTTTGAGTCGGTCAATTCCAATCGCGAAACCGATTTCCTGTGCATTGCCGCGAATGGCGGTGTTGATACCAATCACCCGCCCGTAAGCATCCAGCAGTGGTCCCCCGCTGTTACCCGGGTTAATGGCCGCATCGGTCTGAATCAAATTTTTCAGTGGATGCGGATTGTTCGGCTCATGGATGGTGCGGCCTGTTGCGGAAACAATGCCGGAACTTACACTCTGCGAATATCCGAACGGGTTGCCCACCGCAATGGTAGGCTCACCGATCATCAATCCCTTGGAACTGCCGAGTTGCAGCGTGGGATACGTGCCCGGCTTGGAAATTTTCAGTATCGCCAGATCCGCACTCGGATCGCTGTTGACCACGGTAGCGGCGAGCTTTTCTCCATTGGCTAACTTCACATGGATACTGCGCGCCTGATCCACCACATGATTATTGGTGACGATATACCCGTCTTTTTGAATGATAAATCCGCTGCCGAGGAAGTCGGCCGGCTCCTGTTCCACTGTCCCCATGCCCATAGGTAGCGGAAACATATTGCCAAACGGGTTGACTTCCTGCCTGATGAGCCGATGGGCCGTAATGCTGACAATCGCCGGGCGGCAATGTTTGATAATTTGCACGGTGATCGTGTCGCGCAAATTGTTGGGGTTGAATACCGGCCGCCATGCCCATGCCATCTGACACGTCGCCAGCAGAATAAGTCCAAATGCAAAAACAGTACGGCGCATAACTATCTCCTGAGAGCCTCACCCGGCAATCGCCGCGATTAACATCATCGCGTCAGGCTTCCTCATGCGTAAATAACGCATAGCGGCATTCTTTACAACGGATCAACCCCGGCCGCCATTTAATCTTAGCCGCGCCGGGGTGCCCAAGTTTTGATTTCGCGTCTTTTACAATCCTACCCCGGCATACACGCAACAGCGCGGGAGGCTCATGAAGTGCCCGGCTTTACTTTGTTCCCGTCAACGGCGAAACTCTTACCTATGGAACAACATACCCCTTCTGCAATTGCACCGTCCCCGGTTGGCACCACGCCCAGCCTCAAAACGCTAGTTGGCAAGCTGGAATTGGCTAATCCTGTAATGACCGCCTCGGGTACCTGTGGCTACGCCGACGAATACGCCGATTTTGCTCCACTTTCCCAATTGGGGGCTTTTGTCACCAAATCCATCAGTCGCCAACCACGCCTTGGAAACGAAAGCTACCGCGTTGTTGAAACCCGCGCCGGCATGCTCAATGCCATTGGTTTGGCCAACATCGGTTTGGAACGCTTCGTTAAGGAAAAAGTCCCCCGGCTTGCCGCCATGAATATCCCCGCCATTGTCAATGTACCCGGCTGGTCGATTGAAGATTATGTCGATGTGGCGGCATACTTGGACGAGCATGTACCGGTGGTGCGTGGTATTGAGCTTAATGTCAGTTGCCCCAACGTCAAAAATGGTCTGAGTTTTGGAACCGACCCGCTGCGCCTTGGAGAGCTTGTTGCCGCGGTGCGCAAGCGTGTGCAGCGCACCGTCCTGATTGTAAAGCTCTCGCCCAACGTTGCCGACATTGCCATCACCGCCAAGGCCGCCATAGATGCCGGGGCCGATGCCCTGTCTTTGGTGAATACCTTTACCGCCATGGCAATTGATATTGAAACTCAAAAGCCGGTACTGGCAAATGAAACCGGCGGGCTAAGCGGCCCCGCAATCAAGCCGATTGCCGTATTTATGGTCAACCGCGTTTATCGGCAGGTGGCCGCCAAAAACCATATACCCATCATTGCGATGGGTGGCGTGCAAACGTGGCAGGATGCTGCAGAGTTTATTTTGGCCGGGGCGTCAGCCGTAGCCGTTGGTACGGCATTATTCGTCAACCCAGCCGTGCATGTTGATATCTGCCGTGGGCTTTCCGCCTACATGGCCAGAAAAGGGCTTACGCAGATTGCGGATCTGGTGGGGCGGTGCGGAACTCCAAAGACGCCGAATTGAGGCAATACCTCAAGCCCGTGGGCCGTGGTCCATCTTCAAATACATGACCCAGATGCCCGCCGCAGCGTGCGCAGCGAATTTCCGTTCGCACCATCCCATGGCTGTCATCGGTTAATTCTTTAATATGGTCGGCGTGGTAGGGCTGATAAAAGCTGGGCCAACCCGTGCCCGATTCAAACTTGCTGGTGGAGGCAAAAAGCGGCAGGGTGCAAAGGCGGCACACATACACGCCGTCGGTTTTATTGTTAAGCAGTCCCCCGCAAAACGGCCGCTCCGTACCTTGAAATAATATAACCTCGCGCTCCTCGGGGGTAAGCTTTTGCGCCAAAACCTTAATCTGTTCCTGCGTCAAGGGTGTTAAGTTGTACGGAGATGGGGAAACCGCCATGGTTCGCTCCTAATTCAGCATCGATGGATAAAGCCGCCGCAACGCCTCCACCTTCGGCATGGCGACACAGGCAATATACGGTTGATCGGGGTTTTCTTCGGCATAGTTGCGATGATAGGCCTCGGCGGGGAAAAAATCTGTCAGCGGTTCAAGCTGCGTGGCCAGTGGCGCGTCAAACAGCCCCAACCGCTGCAATTGTTCCATGTAAGCGGCCGCAATCTCGCGTTGCTGTCCATCGCGATAAAAAATGGCCGACCGATATTGAGGCCCGATGTCATTTCCCTGGCCGTCAACTTGCGTCGGATCGTGCGCCACCGAGAAGAATACCTTCAGCAGGCGTCCCAAGGTGATCTCCGCAGAATCAAATTCAATCTTTACCGCCTCCGCGTGACGAGTACGGCCGGTGCAGACAGTTTTGTAGTTCGCATTCTGCGCCGTGTCGCCGGCATAACCGGGCACCACTGAAAGTACCCCCCGCAGCGGACGATAAACAGCCTCCACACACCAGAAGCACCCACCAGCGAGAACAATGCTTTCATTCCCCGGCACCAGCGGGGTGACTTTCATTGGATCAGGAAACGCGGTCTTCAAATGCTGCATGGTCATGTCCGTTCATACGTAGACGCAATCCAGATCGGATTATATAGCTGTTAAGGTTTCCTTGTCGGCCAGCGGATATCTGGTAAGGCAACGGCCACCCCCGACCATATATCATCCTGCAGCTTGCAAGAAACACCAAATAAAAATAGATAGCTGCGGGCTTGTCCCGGCGGTGCAAATTATTGGCGTAGGTCATCGACAACACGCGCCACGATATATCGCGGCACATCCGCCATCCGCCAATGTGACAACCACCGTTAGACCGTGCCGCCAATGCCCTGCTGCCGTCGCTGCGGCAACAGCAGTATTGGGTTCACGACAGGCGGCTTCTATGGAGAGGTGTATGTGCTTCGCGATCCGAAATACTTATTCAATACATCCTGTGTGCATTCGCTTCGTGGAATAACGGTTCCGGGTGGTGACCAGTAACCCGGATTGGCACCCTGCAAATCGTTGAGTGTCTGCACATGGCCATCAAAGAACAGGGCATTAAAGTCGTAGGTGCCCTGCCCGATGCCGTGCCGAAAGGCATAGGCACGGTTGTCAAAGCCCGTTGTAATAATTCCATCCTTGCTGGAGGAATTGCCCGGCGCGCCGTCCCGGTTCCAGGCGTAGCTGTAATATGAAAATGCGCCCTCGTCGGCAAAGTCCGGAAAATCCGTGGTGCCGCCGTCACTGCGCCCCGGTGAGGAAACAAGGTTTGTAGCGACAGTATCGTCGAGACGCGGTTTGTAAAACGTGGTGCTGGCTTTGGCACCGTCAGCCGCAAAGATCTTCTCGGAAGGTTCTCCCACATTGGTAATTTTCGGCGTGTAGGTGGCCGGGACATCCGCATAGTCCGGGTCGAAGGTGGCATCATAGTTGGAACACAGCGAAGGTGATGCGGTCAGAAACAATCCGGCGGCACAATATGATGGCATCTGCATGACTGGCATGCCGGGGGTGGCCGGCGACGCAAGAAACGGATTGGCCGGACACGTGAAGGCCGGAAGTGAAGTGTCATACTCAAGGCGTCCGATGCGGTCGGCCAGCAGCGCCCCCTCGGGATCGTTTAAATTTTTGGGTTTATAATGGAGTCCCATTTCATTGGCCAGTGGCGTCACCCAATCATAATTCTGTACTATATTGGGACAATACGCATTGCCGTAGGGAATGCTGATCCCGCCCACGTTGCCGGTGCTCAGCGTGCTGCTCTGCATCACATCCTGCCACATGGCTGCTCCGCTCGTAAGCGGGCTGCCGACAATGTCACCCTGCCAGCTTTCAGCATACTCCATCATGGCTTGTCCGATGGAGTGCAGATTTGCCGCACAGGCCACCGTTTCGGCTTCCTTTTTCGCCATGGCCAGCGCCGGCAGCAATATGGAAATGAGCAACGCAATAATTGATATCACCACAAGGAGTTCGATGAGAGTAAATGCGCCTCCACGCCTGCGCGCCCGTGCTAGGAGCCTGTCCGAGTAATAGCAGGGACTGCGACGGCATGGATTTTGGCGGGCATCAAGAAGCGGCGACGAGGGCGTATCTGGCGAGGATGATACGCCGAGGAAGCCG
>JAKAYZ010000235.1 GCA_021816165.1 Planctomycetota bacterium
GGAGGCAATAGATGCCATGGGTCTCGATGACCTGGATCGTCGATTTATGCGGGTGCTGGCACGCGACTATGAAGGTGGTCCCGCTGGGCTGGAAGCTCTGGCCGCCACCATGGGTGAAGAGGCGGATACTCTGGAGGATGTGGTGGAGCCGTTCTTGTTACAAATTGGCTTTTTGCGGCGAACTCCCAAAGGCCGACAATTGACGGCCGCTGGCTTCACCCATATTCACTTAAAGCCACCATCCCCGCCCCCAACCTCCAAACCGCCCACACTCTTTCCGTCGTCCGGATCGCCCTGAATGACTCTACCTGGTGCGCGTCGTCGCGGTACCCCTGGCCAGCACCGTGAAGATGCTACCCGTTTGTCATCAATCCTCGCCAAAGTGTGCATTGACCAGTTGTTCCAGAGCATCCAGCGCTCCAGCTGCGTCCTCGCCGTCGGCTTCCAGCTTAAGGCCCGTGCCTTCGGTGGCGGCCAGCATCATCATGTGCATGATGCTCTTGCCATCCACACACTGGTCCCCTTTCCACACGCGAATGCTGCTGTGGAATTGATTGGCCAAGTCCACAAATTGCATGGCCGGTCGGGCGTGCAAACCCAGTTTGTTTCTGATTGTTATGAGCCGGTCCATGGATCCTGCGTTAATACATTCTCTGGTTATGTGGTCTAGCAATATGCCTGCTTGGCCACGGTTATGTAATCTTGCGGACAGCGGCGGCCTGATCCACTTCGGCAATCAGGTCCATCGTTTCCTCCCGGGTGGAGGCCTGCCGCAGAAAGCGACGAAACGAATCCTGCTGGAGATGACGAAAAATAATCTCCATCGCTTCAAGGTGCGATTCCGGAGTTTCCGGCGGGGAAAGTAATAGTACCACCGTATAGACCGGCGCGTCGTCGAGGGAAAAAAAATTGATGCCTTCCGTGCTGCGCCCAATGGTTGCGACACGCTGCCTTATAGCAGGATGCTTCGCATGGGGCACGGCTACGCCCTTGCCAAAGCCGGTGCTGCCGTGTTTTTCCCTATCCATCAAGGCTTTCGTAATGGACACGATTTGATCCGCCGGGATGGTGCCTGTCTGCACCAGCGCTTCAACCAGCTCGCGGATGGCACCCTCACGCTCGGTAGCCTTGATTTGCGGCACAATGGCATCTTTGACAATTAAATCAGCAAGCTTCATAACAACCTCGAAACAGGCCCTTCACACGGATAACCATTTAACGCACCAGGAACCGCATGACCCGCCGTGTCAGCCCACGTCCGCAGGGTGTTCGCCGTCTTTCGGTATTGCAAGCTTCGCCGGGGGCTTGCCACGTTATGCGTTCGGATGCTTACGGTTCCGAAAGCGCTCCTTATGGTCGGTGAGTTGGCGCTCCAACTTATGCACCGCCTGATCAATGCACGCATAAAGGTCTTCGCCCACGCACGTGCCGACAAACATGTTGCGATGTTCCGCACTGACGAGAATTTCAACGCCTTTTTGCTTGTCGGCATTGCCATCAAGGATCACCTCGATTTCCTTGATCAGATCATAATGTTTGAGCAGTTTTTGGACTTTTTCCTGAGCATGCTCTTTAATTGTCGCCGTTACGTCTAAATGGCGCCCCGTCACCGTAATAATCACCAGTTTTGCTCCTGAAAAATAGCGGCAGCACCGATACCGGTACCGGCCGGTGCATCGGCGAATCTTCTTTGGATAAAGTATCTTGGGTTGGCATCAGCGTCAACCGTAGCGGCTTTGGGCGTGGGCGCTGGCGAAGCTTTTTTGAGGTAGTAATATTTGGTTGGATCTCCGGCAGTGCAAAATTGTAAACCTGCTGCCGCCAGTGTTCTGGTAGCGACTTTAGCGGGAGTTATCATGGGCCATGGCGGGAGCGTCCGTGCCCAAGCGGATGTTGCACCACGGTCACGGTTGCCACGCCCCAGCCCCAGACGTTTAAATTAAGATCACCGGCGTGATGTCTCACTTCTTCCTGCAGGCCGGTGAACACTTACCCTACAAAGACCTGGCAATACGCAATATCTGGCCGACTCGCAAATCGCGTGCACTGCGAATGTGGTTTTCCCGCATGATTTGCTTGATAGCCGTGTGAGAACTTGCACCGAAAATTCTGCGGGCGATGGAATAAAGGGTGTCGCCGGCGCGAACTTTATAGGTCATAACGCGAGTACTGGCAGTTCCTTGGTGGGCAGTGGGGGAGGGGGATAAATTGGTTGTCGCGGTGGGAACCGGTACGGTGCCCAGCGAGATGGCGGCCATTTGGGTCAGATGAATTTGGCCGGAAGCCGGCACTGCCGGTATGGTGAGGGTTTCTCCAATCTGCAGCATCGACTTGGTGGAGGATAGTTTTCCGGGGTTTGCACGAACGATCATCGCCAATTGAGTCGGCCCCACCTGATGATAGAATCGGTTGGCAATGCGCCACAGCGTGTCGCCGGCCTTAACCGTGTACTGTGTCGATGTTTTCGGGTGGACGCTGAGAATCGGCTGGCTGGCATTGCTCAGCACCGACACCGGTGCACCGGTTGTGGGAACCAAGGCCGAAGCCTGTCCCATGGTGCCCACCGCGACGGATGGCTGCGTTGCCGAAAAGGCAGCACTGGCCTGGCGCTGGGATGCGGTGGGCAACTCTTCTGTCAGAGCAGATGGAACTGTGGTTGGACTTTGTCCGTTGGAATTGGATTGTAAGGCCGGTGGAATAATCGCCGTTCCGGCAGGAGAGATAATTTGTCGGCGGAAATTGCTGCCCAAACTTCGCAGACCGGGAGTTTGAATTGCCGGGGCGGCGCGGGAGCTTAGGTATCGTGAAATAAGCATGCCAATCGCAACAATCAACAGCAATCCGGTAATCAGGCCAAACTTGGTTTCGCGGTTCATAAAACACTCCATGTAAGTTCAGGATGCTGCCACTCCATTGGGCATCATCTCATCATCTGATATATGACCGCCGTCTGCGGCTCGCGGCCATCGAGCCTTAACCAGCCACCATTACTGTGGTGACACCCCGGCCCATGCAACAAATTCCGCCGCCCTCAGGCGGGCACTGTGGCAACGGGGATTCGTTTGTATCTCCATTTCCTCCGGCATCACGGGTTTTTTGGTAAGTACCCGGCATTTGTTCTCCGCTTGCCATGCCAGCATCGCATGCTTAACCAGCCGGTCTTCGCCGGAATGAAAACTGATAAAAGCGGCTCGCCCGCCTTGGTTTATGATTTGCGGCACCTGGCCCAACAAGGTACTAAGATTGTCAAGTTCCGCGTTAACGGCCATGCGCAGGGCCTGAAAGGTTTTTGTGGCTGGATCAATTTTATGGCGGCCAAACTCCGAGGGAACCACCTGTCGCACCAATTCGGCCAGTTGCCCAGTGGTGGTAATGGGGGTCGTCTGGCGAACCTGCGCAATACGTCGGGCAATTCGTCGGGACCAGCGTTCCTGCGCCAGGGTAAAAAGCATATCAGCCAATTCCTTTTCCGGAAGTTTGGCAATCAGGTCGGCGGCGGTGGTAGTAAGATCGGGGTCCAAACGCATATCCAGCGGTGCATCGACCGAAAAGCTTAAGCCATGGCTACCTTGCGTCAGCTGATTGGTGGAAACGCCCAAATCTGCCAAGACCAGATCCACACCCGATACGCCCGCCGCTTGCAGCACTTCTCCGGCTTGGGCAAAATTAGCCTGAAAATAGCGGCAGCTTTCGCGCCATTGCCCCAACCGTTTACGGGCATAAGCAAGATTGTCAGGATCTACGTCCACGCACAACACCAAGCCCCCCGGCATTACCGCTTGTGCCAAAGCCAACGCATGACCGCCACGCCCGGCAGTACAATCGAGTGCCACCTGACCCTGGCGCGGTGAAAGTAACTTCATCACGGCATTCAGGAGTACCGGCTCGTGACCATGATCCGGAACATCCATACAGTCGGTGACCATCAATCATATTAAGAGGCCGGCACGCACTTTTCACAAAAGCGATTGTCGTGCCTCTAAAAGCGGTGTTAACGCACCGCTCATTTTTTAAAAAGGGCGGGGACATGATCGGCCTGCATGTCCCCACCCGCCGTCCGTGGCTCTACGATGCCCCTTCCTGGAGCAAAGTCACTGCTTGTATTTGACCGATAGAAGCCTTAACATGGCGTTATCGGCCTGGGGCTAACAGCGCTATGTCTGATAGCCCCTTAATTCGCAGAGGAAGTGGTCGGCAGCCCGTCCGTGGGCTGCCGACCCTTCGTGCCCTAGTCAGGTTGGGAAGCGAACATCCATGCAGCCTCATCAACCTAAATTTCATAGAGCGATCCGTCGCTCCGGTGTTGGCAACCGCCGAACCGATCCATGGTTACGGCGGTACAGTTGGCGGAATTCGCATCATTCCGGCGGCGTCCTGCCACCCATGCGATTCCAAAGTTCAGGCTCCCATTGCTTGGCTCCCGCTACTGCGGGTTTTATCAGAGTCACTGTCGGCTTGCCGCTCCTTCCAGTCGTCTACGTTCCATATTTCGATGACCTCGCCCACGCCGGCCACCGTCACAGTGTTCCCCAAAAACGCCTTATCTCTGGGTCCGGTTTTGGATTTTCGCTCCGTCAGCCAGTCTGTGGGCAGCGTTACCCGCGGCTGGGGCACCTTGATTTCAAGCGGCTTGAACTTGGAGAAGAAAACTTCCCCGAATTGGTCCCGTTCATCGTCGCTGGTAAATTCGGCCATAAGCCGGCTGGCCCGCTCATGCAAAACTTCGTAACGCAACAGCTTCACAAACCTGAGTGTCCGTCCATTGCTTATAACTCGCTTGGCTGCCTCCGCGTAAAGCGTGTCGGGCTGGGCGGTGTTTTTGAGCATGTTGTACATGATGCTTGGAATGGCGATGCGCCCACCATCGTCAATAACGTGGTCTTGGGCACCCGAGAAATACACCTTGGTATCCATCGCAATTCCGAACCGAGCCAAGAGTCCCTTTTTGCCAAGCGGGAATCACCAGAGTTTCCCACGCTTGCACTACTCACACCCTTTTACACCCATTTCTCCCCTTTTCCAACCATTAATCTACAGAACTCATCGGCAGTTTGCAAGCAAAAACAGTCAAAATTATCGGATGCCAAGGCCGATCTATTCCCAAACAAAGTGCTAATGCAGAGTTAAAACCGCTATATAATGTGGTTTAACGATATGCCAGATACCGCATATATGGGCGTAATTTTAGAAGAAAAT
>JAKAYZ010000236.1 GCA_021816165.1 Planctomycetota bacterium
CCTGTTCGCCTGCCGCGCGCCGGCTGATTGCCTGCGCTGGGCGGGCGAAGTTGGTTTCGACTTTGGCGATATATCGACGGTCGATTTGGTGCCGTATCATGGGGGCTTGATGTTGCGGCGATGAGAATATTTTTCTGGCAATCTTCGTGCGGCAGTTCGATCCAACCTTGATTTTACGGGCCGGTGGCGATAGCCTTATTAACTCTTGGAGAGGTGGCCGAGCGGCTGAAGGCGTCGGTTTGCTAAACCGATGTACGGGCTAAAACCTGTACCGCGGGTTCGAATCCCGCCCTCTCCGTTGTCTGGCGGTAACCGACCGCATTTCACCCATTTATTTGCCCAAGGCCAATTGTGCCAATTTGCCCAGCCCCGGCATGGCTTCACCTTCCAGCGGGGTAAATTTCCAGCGTTTGGGCTCCGGCCAATGGCGATGCAAGTGTCGGGCCAAAATCTGCTCGCCTCCCATGGTAAAAATCTCCGGCTCGATGCGGTGCACTGCCTGCAACGATTCAATGCGTCGCCGGCTGTCAACCGTCAAGGCCCGCACCACGGCCGTGAGCATATCTTCCCGTTTGGTCGCCAGCGTCAGCCCAGTAAACTCACCTTGCTTTTCTTCCAGCGAGGTGCGGTCGCCGGCCAGAAGAGGCGAAAAGCTCACTTCAGGCTCGCTGTTATTTTTGGGGATTCGCCGCGATTCACGCGCTTCAATCTTTGCAATTACCTTATCGAGCAATTTCCAAAATTGTTTATGCGAGATGTCTCGAAAGAATTCATCGCGCACCCATTTGATACTTGATCCGCCAGCCGCCATGGTGCTTACCGCCAACCAACGCGGTTTGACATGTTTGCCCGTTCCCAGGGGCCGCCACAGCACATGGTCGGCGGGCTTGTATGTGTCCACTACCAACGCCAGCACATCGCTGGACCCGGAACTATGCACCAATCGTCCGGGCCGACAATCCGTTGCCATCACCGCCGCACTGGTATCCACAATTCCCGGCAACACGGGAAGACCTTCAGGCAGGCCAAGCCGGGCGGCGATATCAGTCTTGAGAGTTCCGGCAACCTCGTCCGCCCATAGCAAGGCAGGCAATTGGTTTTGCTGGATACCGAGAAAGCCCAGCACTTCCGATGACCATCCGGTAAGGCCGGGGGTGTCATAGAGGCCGGTAAAAGCAGCCTGCGATACGTCGATGCACCATTTACCGGTGAGGTGATGCACCAAAAGTGTGGTGGGTTGAATAACGCGAGGCTTTTTCTTCCATAGATCAAGTCGGTTTTGCTTAAGCCAGAGCAAGCTCGTTGAGCCAATGCCGCCGGGAATGGGCCGATTGCCGATGAGTCTTTGGTGCTCATCCCGGCCAAAGTGCTTTTCAATCTCCGCCGCCTGGGAAAAGCTCCGACGGTCCTGATGGGTGATAAGATTGGTGAGCGGTGTACCGCTGGCGTCGGCCAAACCGATGCCCGGACACAATGTATCAATGGCGATGGCGTCAACATGCTTATGGTGCTTCATCACTTCGCCAATGGCCTTTTCGAGTGCGGCTATTAATTTTACGGCGTCGATTTCCACCGAGCGTGCTTCCGCCATTGAAGGGGTATCCACGTCTTGAATGGTTTTCACTTTGCCATTTTTGCACCAAGCCGCCTTAATTGAAGATGAGCCGACATCAATGGCCAATACACGCATCAGAAAACCTCCTGCAATCGATCAGAAAATACCCTGCACGGATTTCATTTCCGCGATGGGCGGGGCATTGACATCTGCCGTGGCCGTATGCCAATTCACCTGACGGATTATATCGGCCGCAAATGATTCCACCGGCTGATCGGCTGCGGGCCGGACGACATGGCTTGCATCATAGCGCCGCAGCCACGTTCGCTGCAATTTTGCCAGGTGACGTGTATTAATTTTGATCCGTTCAACGGCATCGTCAAAAGAGCACGTCTGGTTGAGGTATTCAATCATTTCCTTATACCCCACCGCCTGTGCAGCCTGCATGGATAGCCCCTCACGCTGCGCTGTCAGCCGCCTTACCTCATCAAGCAGGCCGTCCTTTATCATTTGTCCAACCCGTTGGTTGATGCGCTGCGACGCTTCGTCACGCGGTCGGTCAACCACAATCAGTGGAATGTCGATTTTGGGCCGATCCGTTATCCATTGCTGCTGCAATTCGCTGATGGGTTTGCCGGTTATACGGTGCACCTCAAGAGCGCGAATCAGACGGCGGCGATCATTGCGGTGGATGCGTTCGGCGGCCACCGGATCAACCTGCAATAAGCGTTCATGCAAAGCCGCGGTGCCGTTTTCATCGGCGATACGGCCAAGTTCTTCCCGCACCGATGTATCCGCAGATGGGCCCGCAAACAGCCCCTCGGTCAAGGCTTTAAAATAAAGAATGGTTCCCACCACCATAATCAATGGCTGCTGACGCTGCTGATGGTCGGCAATGATGCGGCTTGCGGCAATCCGGAATTCGGCGGCGGAATAGCTTTCCCAAGGATTCACCACGTCGATCATCGCATGCGGTATCTGCTGGCGGGCGGCCAACGATGGCTTGGATGTGCCAATATCCATCCCCCGATAAACCTGCATGGAATCCACAGCCATGATGGTCGGCATACGTTGATGTATTCGCTGGAATTCACATGCCATGGCCTCGGCCAAAGCCGATTTACCCGACGCGGTACATCCCAACACCGCTACCATTTTTGCCGATGTGTTTGCCATGGTAAGTTCTGATACAGGAGCAGTGGCCGGTGGACATGGGGCGGCCCAAGGGGTGATTGACCAGACCAATGAACACGCGTGTTCGCGTCCGAGGTTCAGCGTTCTACGCTGGTGGTGCCAATGGATTCAATTTTTTTTCGCCGGTCCATCGCCATGTTGGCTAATTGGTCGGCGCGGGAATTGGATTCGCGGTAAACGTGCGAGATCGACCAATCCGCTACGCGCGCAAGCTCCGCGACGGCCTGGGCATACAGGGGCTTAAGATCGGGGCTTTTAACCCGGTAGCGACCAGTTATCTGCCTTACGACCAACTCGCTGTCTGCACGAATGTTAAGTCTGGTTGCCCCCAACTGCCGTGCGGCCTGCACCCCGCGAATCAGAGCCGTGTATTCGGCGACGTTGTTGGTGGCGTGTGGCAGCCAATCACCGAATTCGTAAACCATTACCCCATCGGGCGTCGTAATCGTGACACCTATCCCCGCCAAACCGGGGTTACCCCGCGAACCACCGTCAAATTGCATTTCTAATTGCGGAAATTGGCCCATAGGCGAACCGGCATCCATCATCTATTGTGCTCCCGAATACGCCGTCGTTACCAGACGTCGCTTATTTTGCGGTGCTTTTTGTTTCAGAACTTGGCACTGCGGCAAAATACAGTATGCGACCGCAGGAGCGGCAGCGACGTATCTCATCGCGACCGCGAAGCAGATTCAAATCTTCCCGATTTAAGCCCATAAAGCAGCCGCCGCAGGCGATATTTTCCATGTCATCTTCTTCAAATTCAACGGGAGCCATCACTTCTCCCGGATGGCGCTGCGCGATTCGCTCGTATTGCTTCAATGCTTCAGCCGGAACTTTTTGAGCGGCTTCGACGCGGGCGGCAAGCAATTCTTCAATCCGCCGATTCAACTCGTCAACTTTGGCAGCGCTTGACGACCGCAAAGATTCAAGATTTTCGATGGCTTTTTGTTGTTTTTCGCGAAGGGCTTGGATGGCTTTCTGCATTTCCTGATCCTTAAGCATCAGGCCCTCGGCCCGCCCTTCGATTTCAGCCACCAAGGCCTTTTCCGCGGATATCTGTACCAGGATGGCGGAATATTCTTTGTTGGTTTTGGTTTCATTCAGGGCGCTGCGCATTTTTTCAATGTGCTGCAACTTGCTACTGGCTTCCAGTTCCTCGGCGGCTAGCCGGGCAAGCACCTCGCGATGTTCGGTTTCCATTTTGGCGATATCGGCATTAACGTTCGCCAGATGCTCCTCGGCCGCCCTCTGATCACGGGTAACATTTTCAAGCCCTTCCCGCGTATCGCGCAAACGCTTATCTGTGTGGTGCAGATTCAACAGGGCGGGAATGGTTACAAACTCTGGCATCGTTCACCTCTTAACGAATTCATCAGTGTATCCGTAGCGCACTGATATGCCAACATAAAGCCGCAGAAAAGGAGCAGAAAAAATGCAAGTCAGCACCTTCCTGCACAGCCGCAGCCCCGGTACCAACCTGTTTTGGCACCTTCCAGTGGGCAACCCGGGCGTGAAACCAGGGGGTCAAACATGCAAGCCGGATTGATGTAACGGGGAAAAATTTGAAAAATATCTGCGGGAAACTATACGAACATTGATCTCGTGTGTATTATCTCATCGTTCGAGTTCGGTAGGAGAATATAGATGAACCAGACAGCGGCAAATCAGGCGACAGACGGTCTTCGAGACGTGGTGGCACTCAATTCAGACATCTGCTCGATAGAAAACGGCGTGTTATGCTACCGTGGCTACAACATTGATGACTTGGCGGAGAACTCGAGTTTCGAGGAAGTGGTCTATCTTCTCTGGAATAGCCGCCTCCCCAAGCGGGACGAACTTGAAGCGCTGCGACTGTCGATTGCCGAGCAAGCCCAACTGCCCGAGGGACTGCTGGCGATGATGAAGGCTTTTCCAAGACGTACCACACCGATGGAAGCCGTAAGAACAGCAGCCAGTGCCATGGCGATGTTTGACGCCGAATCGGAGGATATGTCGCCGGCCGCCAATGGCCGTAAAGCGATCCGGATTTTGGGGCAGATGGCCAGCGTGGTGGCGGCCTACGACCGAATACGCAATGACCGTGCACCGGTCGCTCCGCGACGCGATTTAACTCTGGCGGGCAACTTTTTGTACATGCTTACAGGATTGCAGCCCGAACCGCTTGCCGCCCGGGCGCTGGACAAGGCGTACATTTTACATGCGGATCATGAGCTGAACGCCAGTACGTTTGCGGCGCGGGTTGCGGCCGGTACCCTTACTGATATGCATTCCGCCATCACCGCGGCAATTTGTGCTCTCAAGGGTCCTCTGCACGGCGGTGCCAATGAACAGGTTATGCGGATGCTTAATGAGATCGGTACCGAAAAACAGGTTGAACCATACATCCGACGCAAGTTTGAAAACCATGAAAAAATAATGGGCTTCGGCCATGCC
>JAKAYZ010000237.1 GCA_021816165.1 Planctomycetota bacterium
TGCGGGGGCCGCAACGCCATCCGCGACCGGAGCCGGCGAAAGTTATTCCATCGCGTATCCGTGGAACAATTTGAACGGCACAACGGTAGTGGGCGCGTGGTGGAATGACACTTATGCATCCAGTGATTTGCCTGAAGTCTGCGATATGGCGCCCGCGCAGGACAGTTCCGTCAATGGTCTGTTGCGGCGTGATGTCACGCAGCCGCTGGTGAACCCGGACACGCCGTGGATATACAATTCGGCCAATCACTCCGGCAGAGGGGAAAACGTCTGCTTTGGCGATGCACACGTCAAGTGGTGCAACAATCCCTACGTTGGGGAATCAAAGGACAACATTTTCACTTTTGCATCCACCTCCGGGACCGCGGGGGGCGGCAGCACGCTGGCTACCGGCGCTGCGGCAACCGGCCCGGCCAATCTTCCGGAGGCGCCGCCATTTGATGTTGTCATGGCGCCCGTGCGGGATGCAGCCACCGGCGTGTGGTAAAAGCGATTTCCCGCAAGCCCGGCGAACCATGCGATCCGGATGCGGCAGCGGTTCAATCGCCCAGACCGCGGATCAGCCGAATTCATCACCCTTAAACGAATGACCCAGGTATGTTTGCCGCACGAGTTCATTATTGATCAACTCGCGCGGCGTCCCCTGCGCCAACACCTTGCCGTCGGAAATGATCAAGGCGCGGTCACAGACTTCCAATGTGCGTTGTACATTATGATCCGTTATCAGGATCGCCTTATCCATCTGCAGGCGCAGCTGGCGGATTTCCTTCTGCAAATCCTCCACCGCAATCGGATCCACACCGCTGAAAGGCTCATCCAGCAGTATCAGGGAAGGATTGGTAATAAGGGAACGGGCGATCTCCAGTTTGCGCCGCTCGCCGCCGGAGAGGGTATGGGCCTTTTGCCGCCGGGTGTGGGAAAGCCCGAATTGTTCCATCAGCCGGGCGGCCTCCGCCAGGCGTTCTTTGCGCGATCTGCGGGTGAATTCCAGGATCGCCAGCAGGTTATTTTCCACCGAAAGCCGCAGGAATACGGAAGGCTCCTGGGACAGGTAACCCATGCCGCGCCTTGCACGCTTGTACATGGGAAGATGGGTGATGTCGTGACCGTCGAACAGAACCTGCCCGCTTTCCGGCGTCACCATGCCGATGATCATGCGAAAGGTGGTGGTTTTTCCCGCGCCATTGCGGCCCAAAAGGCCGATTACCTCCTTGTGACCGACTTCAAACGACACATGGTCCACAACGGTTCGCCCGCCGTAGACTTTCACCAGATTATGCGCTTTTAACAACATCAAACCGCTGTCCGCCTTCTTTTTTACAGCCGTCCCCGCGGCACAAATGCCTGTTGAACAGCCGCTGCGCCTAAAACGCGCGAAGCGGTATTCTCGCGGTGCAGGCGGCGGCTGGCAAGTGCCGGACCGCTGCCGCGCCGCATTGGGCATGCCGGCGCGAACCATCAACGGGCCAGCAGTCGAGCCGGCCATTCCGGCGGCATATCCGGCACCAGGAATTTTGGGGCAGCGCCCCCGGGCGCCATCGCCCGCAAAACGCCCTCCGCCGCCAGATATCCGCTGCGAACCGCACCTTCCATGGTGGCGGGCCAGTCCGTTCGCGTGTAGTCGCCGGCCAGGAAAAGATCGGCTATGCCGCCATCCGGCGGGGCTGCCGGCGGGCGCCAGGCGTCCGACCCGGGCAGCGGCGAAAAAGTAGCACGCTTTTCAACCACGATGCGGCTGCGAACAAGCTTTGCGCCGGATCGCGAAAAAAGGCGGTTCAACTGCGTTTGAAACTCCTCCACCGCCTGCGCGTGAGGCGTCGCGGACCAGCTGCGCGCCGCACTTATCACCCCGTGCAACACCCGGCCCTGGGCATCTTTGCGGAACAACCATTGCAGCGGTCCTTCAAAAAGCGCGGCATGGCTTTTCTTTAAAACCGGCCGGTCAAACCATAGGTGCACGCCCAAAATAGGCACGGATTCAAGATTCACCAGTCCCGCGAAGCGATAGTCAATGGCGCGCAGATGTTCCGGTATCCAGCGCATGACCGCATGATGATTGGTGGCAAGCACAACGGCATCCGCCGCCAATGCCTCCCCTGTAGCAAGCTTAACACCCGAGGCGCGATGACCGCTGAACAGGATTTCATCCACGCGCGTGTTCAGTCGCACGTCCGCACAGGGACGATTTGCATACAACTGTTCCAGCGGGCAATCCGGCAGGCCGACCACATAACCGCGGCGGTTGGCCAGCATGGCGTCCTGAAAAACCTGAACGGCATATTTGCAACTCACCCGCCGCGTTTCTTCATTCAAGGCACTGATCAGCACGGGGTCATAAAACCTTTGTATCAAACGATCCGATTGCCGGAGTTCTTTGAGCCATTGCCCAAACGCCACACCTTCCAGTTTTTCCCGGCCGGAACGGCCCATGCGCATGATGGCGAACATGGCACGCGCCATGGCCATCCGATCGACCGGACTTAAAGCGGAAAACAGGGCCATGGAAAACCCCAGATGAAACGGCGACGGAAGCCCATTCACGGCCCACAGGTTGTATTCCCGGCCGTCGGCATCCAGATAATGAACGGTCCGATGCCAGCCAATTTTTTCGCTGACGCCAAGGCGGCGGTAAAGGTCCAGCAGATTCGTGCAGCAACCCAGCAGCACATGCTGGCAATTATCAAGCAATTCTCCGGTGGAGGCATCCAGAAATGAACTGGCGCGGCCGCCCAGTTCGCGCCGCGACTCAAGCAGTGTCACGGACACGCCGGCGTCGTCCAATGCGGCGGCGGCAGCAATGCCCGCAAGTCCGCCCCCCACCACAATCACCCGGCGCGATGCAACGGGTTCTGAATGCAAAACAGTGATCGGCATGATGCAGCGGACAAGCTTTCAATCAACCGGCCAGGTCATTCATCGCAGGCAAGCAGGCCGGCGCGGCTTGCACAGGCTGGATTATAGCGAAGATTGCCCAACTCGTACCGCGATGCGCCGTTTTGTGACAAATCGCGGCGCCCAACAATACGGCATGCGCGCCGGATAGTGTGCCCACGGGCCGTGCAGGCCGGGCGGCGTTGCCCTGGGTTGAGTCATGAACGGGTTTTATATTCCGCATATACCCGATAGGGAACTACGGATGCCGCATGCAATGCCGCCGGTTTATCGACTCCCCTGAGGCAAAGCGCAATGACGTTTTGTTTACCGGCGGGCTCCAGCCAGCAATCGGGCAGGAAGAATTCACGCTGGCCGCCGAACTCCCAGATTCGGCCGATGTTATGCCCATTGATATAGATAAAGCCGTTGCCGTGGCCGGCGATTTTCAGACACCATGGCAACCAAATATCGGATTGCACATGCGGCAGGGAAAACTTCATGCGGTACCATGTCAGCAGAGCTTGTTCGCCGGATACCTGGGGCAATGCACCGGAAACCCATTGGGAATCGTCAAATTCGGGGGCCTGCCATCCGCGACCGCCGGGAGCGGCGGCAAGTTCCAGTTCGCCACTTTGACCGCCCCATGCGTCCGGTTGTGAAATTAATGCCGGTTCTCCGATGCCGCCCCAGTGTCCAAGTTCCTGCACGACCAGGGCGACAACGTTGCGCCCGCGCCGCAGCACATGCGAAAGGTCAATGGTTGCGCCAAATCCGCCCGCCATGCCCGCACCCTTGCCATTCACAAATATCCACGCGCGCGTGGAAATCACGCCAAAACGCAGAATGCTGCGCTGCCGGCGAATATCCGCATCCGTGATGGTCAATTCAGTGCGGAAGACCGCCGCCTGGCGATGGCCGACCTCTTGCGGCGCCATACCCGCAGTGTGGGCAAGCCTCCAGTGCGCATCGGAGGTATCCGGTTGAATTTCCGGCAGACTTCCGACATCGCGCGGCAGTTTCACCGGCGTGTACCGCCATGGACCGATCCGATCGGCGGGATCCGGGGCTCCGGTCATACCGGCGGCCGTTATTCCAAACGAGCTTTCCAGCCCAAAACCATTGTCCGGATGGCCCACGTTGTCGTGAACAATCAACACATCGTGAAGGCCGTCCGCAGGCGACGCATTCAGTGGAAACATCGCGGGTGATCCAGTCCGGGAAGACGCATACACAGATTTTCCGGCGTGAGAAATTGTGGCTGAATCCTGACCGTTTAACTGCAATGTAACCGCCGCCGGGCCGGCCTGGCCATGCTTGTCAACATTGATCCGGGCGCGATAGTAGGTAAAGCCGCTGTCATATATCCCCATCGCCGCCAGCGAACGGCCGCGCGGCACACGCACAAAATCACCCGGTAAGGCATCCGGCGCACTGGAGGCGTGGGTAATACGCACGGCGCCGGGCAAATGGCCCGGACGACGTAACGGCCTGACCGTCGGCGGCAGCCATTGGCGGTGTGAGGCGGCGGTTATTCCCGCGGGCAGATATAGAATTTTGAAATCCGCGGGGGCCAGCTTAACGGACAGCGCCACGTGCCCCAGTCCGGCAATCGCGGCCTTGAAGTCGGCCGTGACGGAACGGCCGCGGTCCAAATTCTGAATGAAAATAAAGTGCGAGCCATCCGGTGCTTTGCGTGCTCCGGTCTGTATGGACCGGGGCGCACCGGCGGCGGTGATCGCCACCCTTACCGCGCGGGCAAGGGCCGGGCCGTGCCGCTGAATCATTTTTCCAATCGCGGCCGCCTTGAGCCATTTGGCTCCGACACCGCCGTTTTCGCGAATAGGCGCGCAATAATCGTAGGTGGTTGCGACATTCACCGAGGCCCGTCCGGCGAAATTGGTACCGCCGAAAAGCATGTAATAATTCAGCGCGGTCATTCCATGCTGCATGGAAAACAGCGTCAATGCATTGAGTTGTTCCGGGCTTACATCGCCGGCGTAAAGATCGCGGCTGGTGTTAAGGTAGGTTTTCGCACTGACCGACGTAAAATAACCGCCCTGCAGTTCAGCGGCCATCACCGGTGCATCCGGCTGTCCGGTGCGGTAGTGGCGAATACGGTGCAGCATCGCCGGGAATTGCCAACCGGGATAACGGTCGATGGTGTCAAATACTTCGGAAGCCAGGCGATCATGCGAGCCGAGAATAAAACCGGCGAGATTTGTAAACAGCGGAACTTCAATGCCGTTGGATCGGGCCTGGTTGATCAGGTCCTGAAGATGGGCCTTTTTT
>JAKAYZ010000238.1 GCA_021816165.1 Planctomycetota bacterium
CGCACAATGATCCTGTACAAAAAGCCAATCCCGAACATTTTTGCCATCGCCATAGACGGGTAGAGGTTTGCCTTCCAGGGCATTGGAGATCATCAGGGGCAGCAGTTTTTCGGGAAATTGGAATGGTCCATAATTGTTGGAACAGTTGGAAATGGTCACATTCAGCCCGTACGTGCGGTGCCACGCCCGAACCAGATGATCCGACGCTGCCTTGGAAGCACTGTACGGGCTGCTGGGGTCGTAAGGGGTGGTTTCCGTAAACAGGCCGGCCACGCCCAGAGATCCATAAACCTCATCCGTGCTCACATGATGAAAACGCTTACCGGCCTGGTCCCTCCACGCGGTGCGGGCCGCCTGCAGCAACACGCAGGTACCCATGACGTTGGTCTGCAAGAACGCTTCCGGTCCGGATATGGACCGGTCCACATGGCTCTCCGCGGCAAGGTGAATAACAGTGTCAATGGGTTCGCGGGCGAAAAGAGCGTTCATCGCGGCAACGTCGCAGATATCGGCATGGATGAAATGATGTCGCCCGGCATGTTGGGCCTCAATGTCACGCAGATTTTCCCTGGAACCGGCATAGGTAAGCGCATCCACGTTGATGATTTCAACATGTGGATCGTGTGTCAGCAGATGCCGGACCAGATTGCATCCGATGAACCCCGCCCCACCGGTAATCAACACAATTTTCGGGGTGTGCAATCCATCTAGAACCATGTGGAAACTCCAGAAAAAGGCGGGCGGAATCAAGGCCGCCCCGATGGGATCATGGATGCTCGGATTGAAAGAGAAATAAGTCTTCCGGCCGGGCGGCGGCCAGCGTCCCGAACTTGGCATCCCGAGCGGAAAGCAACGGAGCCGTCACCTGGACTGGCCAGCGAATGCCCACATCCGGATCGTTCCATATAATGCCGCGCTCATCCGCCGGCGAATAGTAATCCGAGCACTTATACGCGAACTCCGCAAAGTCCGACTGCACATAAAATCCGTGCGCAAAACCCGCGGGAATAAAAAACATTCGGCGGTTCTCGGCACTTAAGGTTTCGCCGACCCAACGGCCAAAAGTGGGGCTGCCCCGGCGAACATCCACCGCCACATCAAAAACTTCACCAGAGATAACACGCACCAGTTTGGCCTGGGCATGGCGAATCTGGTAGTGCAACCCGCGCAACACACCTCGACTGGATCGGGAAAAATTGTCCTGCACAAAATCACAGGTTATGCCCAAGTCTTGGAACACCCGGCGATTGTAGGTTTCCATAAAAAAACCTCGCGCGTCGCCATGAACGATGGGTTCAAGCACACAGACGCCGGAAAGAATACTGTCAATTCGCTGCATGAAGACATCCGAATTAAATTTGGTTTGCCAAGTTTCGCAAATAATTCCCGTATGAGCTTTTACCCATCTGGCCGGCATCATCCAGCAGTTTTTCGCGGCTGATCCAACCCTGGTGAAAGGCGATTTCCTCCAGACATCCTACCTTAAGTCCTTGGCGCTCTTCAATGGCTTCAATGAAGGCTCCGGCCTCAAGAAGTGTGCGGTTGGTGCCGGTATCAAGCCACGCCATGCCGCGTCCGAGAACTTCCACCTGCAAATTGCCGGATTCCAGGTAAGTGCGGTTGAGATCGGTGATTTCCAGTTCGTGGCGCGCACTGGGCTGAAGCTGCCACGCCCGCCGCACCACTTCCGGGCCATAAAAATAAAGCCCGGGCACGGCCAGATTGGTTTTAGGATGAGCGGGCTTTTCCACCAGAGCAATGGGACTGCCGTGGGAATCCAGTTCGATCACGCCGTAACGGGCTGGATCCGCCACGCGATAGCCGAAAATTTTAGCCCCGGCAGTAAGCCGGGCGGAGGTTTGTAACGTTTCAGAAAAGCCATGACCATAAAAGATATTGTCGCCTAAAATCAAACAAACCGGGCTGGTGCCGATAAAATCTTCACCGATCCGGAACGCCTGCGCCAGGCCTTCGGGTTTGGGTTGCTGGGCATAATGCAACTGTATTCCAAACCGACTGCCATCGCCGAGAAGCCTTTCGAAGGCAGGCAAATCAACCGGAGTGGAGATCAACAGGATATCCCGGATACCTGCCAGCATCAGCACGCTTAAGGGATAATAAATCATGGGTTTATCGTAGATCGGCAAAAGCTGCTTGCTTACGGCCAGCGTGATGGGGTGGAGTCGGGTGCCCGCACCACCGGCAAGAACGATACCCTTCATCATATTCAACCCCATTATGCCAATGTGTCCTAAGTCCACGGTTTGTATGTATGTAAACGAAGGATGGGGCCAAGTCAACGACGCCACCCTGAGCGACAGAGGTAATTTTTCTGTTGACGCATTGATCCCGCGCTGGTAAATAAAGCATAGGAACCACTGGGTGGCCAGGACGGACTATTGGCCGGAGTCTGAAATTCGCGTTGTTATGCCACGGTTGAGGCTTCCGGAATCACCAATTACGCCCACTTTTCCTGGTCGCGATGCAGGTTGGCCGGTTGTTTCGGCGTAACTTAAACAGGAGCAAAAACGTGATGCGGATCATGGATAAAGATTTCAACACGGCGTCTATGCCCAATACGAATTTGCCTGACCGCATCAACCGCTGGACGGGGACTATGCCTCGCTTGGTGCTGGCCCCGGCGGTGGTACTGAGCTTGGCGGCACTTGCCGGCTGCAATAATTCTCCATCGGGCAGTGCCGACCACGCGGCCTTGGAGGCCAGCAACAAAGCTGCCCGCATCGTGGCTAGCGCGGGGGCCTTTCGCCCACAGAAAAATTTTCCGGGTAAGCTCTCTACACCCATGAAGAGCCAAGCGCAACTGCGGAGCTACATCAGCGCGCATGTGCGAAGCGCCCGGCAACATCCGGCACCTTTTTTAATGCCCCGTTCCAAAAGCCGTGATTTGCGCCACGCAGCCACGTTGATTTCCGCTGCTCTGGCCTCGCCGGACCTGCATTACGAGTTCAAAGGCCTGCTGGAAGCGCAGGCAGGATTTATCGCGTTGGACGATGCGCAGCGGTCTCTGGTGAAGATGGAAAGGTCAGTTCAAGAAGTGCGTTCCGCTGTGGACGACGTCAATACGCTGGCCCTGAGCATTGCCGGGCGCAATGCCACCATGCAAGCTCTGGGCACTGGGGCCAATATGGTGCGGCAATTCAGCACTGCGCTGGCAACGGCCCAAACCGCGCGCAGCGCCGCCCAGGCGGAGTTGACAGACGCACAGGCCAAAGCGGATAAATTGACCGCCGAAATTACCACGCTCCAACATCAGCGGAGTACCTTGGATGGGAAAGGCACGCTGCTGGAGAATCAATCACGCCAAACCACAGGGGCCGGTTCCTTGCAGAGCTTTGAGCAAGCGGTGGGGTTGTTGAATAAGGGTGCGGCCATTGGCGAAAAACTGGCTATACTCAAAGGCCAACTGGATTTTGCCCAAGCGGATGTCCAGGCCGCAACGCTCCGCCTGCATGCCGCAACCGCAAAGACACAACAACTTGCCGAATCGCTAAGCACCGCGAAAGTTTTAGCCCAAAAGCAGGCTGCCCGTCTTACGGATATCAAGGCCGACATCACTACGCTGATTGCCGGTAAAAATGCCGGTCTTCGTACGCTCCAGCGGCGGCTGGCCGCCTTAATACACCACTGGAAAGTCATGATGGCTCATGGCACCGCAGCCGTTGCATCAGCCCAACTGGCAGACCAGCATCTGGCTGCTGCAGCAATGGAAGAAAGCAAAAGTCGCAACGAAGCCTCTCAATTACAGCAAGCCGGCATGAGTGCGTACAATCCGCTGGTGGAAGCCAAATCCAATACCACCCCCGAATGCCTGTTGGACATTTACCAGGGACTGGCAAAATTGTATCAGGCCCAGGTGTATGCTCTGCGTTTGACCTCCAGTGCCAGCCGCTTACAGGCGCAGACCGATGCCAACAAGGCGTATGCGACCGTTGAGTTGACATCGCCGCTACCGGCCATTACCAACTCTGCGGAAACCGGCCTGAAAACCAAGGCTACACAGGCTTTGATGCAGGCTCTAAGTGTACTGGGCCAGGCCCGAAGCCTGTACCCATCGGGAACATCGCCGGTGAAATGGCTCACACCGGCCGTGCAGGCCATGGTCTATCTGCAGTTGGCCCAAATTGCCCCGGATGACGCCCAAAGAATGCAACAGTTAGCCAAAGCGGCCCAAGCCGCGGCGGAGGCACACCGCCATAATCCTTTTTTGATCTTGCCGAAAATCGCCGCCGCACAATAGCAAAGTCGAGCTATCGCAGCAATTGAAGCACGCTTCGCAATCGGCCGCCGGCATCGGCCAATAGCCGGTCGGCGGTCGTGCTGTCGCAGTGGCGATGGTGCATGACAATAGCTCTCTTCACTTTACCCTGAGCCTGAAACAGAATTTCTAAAGATTGATCCCGATTTCTGCCCGTAAATTCTTCAATAATGCGGGCCCCACGATCCACCAGTTTGGAATTCTTGGCCGCATCCACATCCACCATGGTATTTCCCATGACTTTGCCGAGCCGCACCATAGACAGCGTGGTAACTGTATTCAACACCAGCTTGGTGGCCGTGCCGGCTTTAAGTCGCGTGGAGCCGGTTAAAACCTCCGGGCCGGTATCCAACGCAATGATAAGATCCGCCGCGGCGGTAACATGCTCACGGGCGGTGCAAACCAGAAAAACTGTTTTTGCCTGCCGCTGGCGTGCGTCCTCCAACGCTCCGTAAACAAAGGGTGTCGTGCCACCCGCGGCAATTCCAAAAACCACATCGTTGGCCCCCACAGTAAGATTTTTCATGGCCGCCGCTCCAGCAGTCGCATCATCTTCCACATTTTCAATAGAGCTGGTCAACGCCGCAGGGCCGCCGGCTATAACGCCCACCACCATACCCGGATCGGTGGAAAAGGTGGGCGGACATTCTGCCGCATCCAACGCGCCCAGGCGACCGCTGGTGCCAGCCCCCACATAAATCAGCCGACCTCCTTGAAGAAAAGCAGCGGCGACCATTTCCACAGCCTGGGCAATGGCCTCCGATTGCGCACCCACCGCCGCAACGGCACACTGATCCTCCTGGTTCATCAGCAAAACGGCCTGCTGTACCGGCATCACATCCAATAACCGCGAGGCCGGATTAGGTTGTTCCGTGCGGATATGGC
>JAKAYZ010000239.1 GCA_021816165.1 Planctomycetota bacterium
CGCGTTTATCGTCCAGTTCCGATTGTTCGGGGCTTTTGCGCTTGGTTGTTTCCACCGGCATCTCCCAAATGGGCTCTGCAGATTGCCAATAATTATACAGCGACGGCGAGTGGTGGACGGCACGCCGCTCAATAAGCGATGGGTAATGGGCAATGAGTAAAGCGGCTTTTGACACGACCAACGATTAATGGTTATGGCATCGCTGAAATGGACCAATCGTCGGCGCTATCGAGCGAGCAAACCGGCGCGGGTGAAAAATTGATTCCAATTGCGCCAGGCGAACTGCTCGATTTGTCCGTCGGTAAAGTTGGCGGCGGCGAGGGCATCGCAGAGTTTTACCAGATCGGCGGGGCGGCGAATGCCCGCAGGCAGATCTAGTGCGGACAAGCCGCCATCCATATCCGATCCCAGGCCAACAATATCGGTGCGACCGGTTAATTGAACCATGTGTTCAATATGCTTTACCGCATCGGTGATTACGGCGGAACCCGTGCTGACAAGAAACTTTGAAAACAGATTAATGCCAATAACGCCATCGGCATTTGCCAGCGCCAAAATCTGCTGATCCGACAGATGTCTTTCCGGATGCTTCTTTCCCGGCAGCAACCGGCGGCAATTGCTGTGCGATGCGATTTTCGGCCGCCGCGCATGAGCCAGAACGGACCAGAACGCCTGTTCCGACAGGTGTGAAACGTCATGTACCATCGCCAGATTATCCGCGTGTTCCAGAAGTCTCCGGCCGTCCGCCGTAACATCTCCGCCGGATTGATCACCGCCGGACCATCGCGTTGCATTGACCCACGTAAGGCCTAATATTGCTATTCCCCGGCTATGGAACTCCGTAAGATCGTCAAGCGTCCGGATTCCCGCAGCGCCTTCCAGCAGCAGCAGTAATTCAAGGCGTGGGGGACAGTGGCGTTCGGCCAGAGCGGCCAGATTTACAAGCCCGGCGCTGTGCCACTGGTGATACCGGTTAATCTGCCGCAGTGACGATTGATATGCTTCATCCGGTGAACTGTAGCACCAGGGGCCATCGACCATAAAACCGGAATCATCTGGTCCGCGCGGCTGGACAAAAACGGTGGCCACAGCGCGTTGGATATGGCTTTGGGTCAGGGATTTGAGTGTTAACGCCGCAGGATGTTCCGCATCATCCGGCGGATCAGCCAGCATGTCTCTGCCCATTTCAGCCAGATAAGCCAGATCCAGATGAGCGTCAAAGAAGTGCGGTGATCTCATCACTCCTCACTGCCCTGGATGCTGATGATCTCATATTCGCCGATGATCGGAAGGCTGGCGAAACTGCCACTGACAACGTGCAGCAGTCCCATCAAACCCAGCGCCGCAAAAACCAGCCAGATCAGGCCACCGATAAAGGATGTCAGATATACCGTCGCGGACAAATGCACCACCGGATAGCCCAGGAGCATGAGAATTTTGCAGCCGGCCCATACGATCACTTCCAGTGAAAAGAGAATCAGTCCCTGATTGGCGTGATGCCTGACAAACCTGGAGTGCAGTCCGAATACCATGGGAACGACCACCAGTACACCCAGATAGGACAGCAGGGCCATGCCCTTGTTTTTGCGAATATCCTCTTCCTGCTCTGCGGCCGCCTGTTTGAGTGCCTGCGCCGCTTCAACATTGGCCTCCGTCGATGATGTCGGCGGGGTTATGACGTCCGGATCATCCGCCGAAGGTGGAACGCTTTTATTTGCGGGCTTCGGTGGCTGCGGCTTAAGCTCATAATCACTGTTCTCAGTCATGGTATGGTCTCCGGTGCCGAATGTATCATCACCCGATTATACCTTCGGGGCGCTAATTTATCAGATTAATCGCGCCACGCCCTGCTGATGGCGGCGGCTGATCTGCTGTTGCAGGTATTCAAAAACCTTTCGGGCTTGAGGAATCTGATGAATTTCCATCAGGGGCGTGACCTGATCATTGCTGCGAATTTCGATGGTTCCTATTCCAAGCAGCCGCTGAATAAACCCCTGCCGCAATTGAATATCCAATACACTGCTGATGGAAATCCAGTCGATTTGCCGGGTAAATATACCGCTTTGTGTTTCCACCCGATCGGCATTTATCCGGCATCGGCTGTTACGGGAATTCAGGTAAATCAAAAATGCGGCAAACACATCCACGGTCAGCACAATCGCAAAAATAATTCCGGCATACGCGCGCAACGGCGGCAATTTATAAGCGCCTGCCGCAATGGCCAGAACGACGGTGCATGTCAAATAGCGGAAAAAATTGTCCCACTGCGAGGCCGCAACATCAAAAACAGGATTGGAAATAGGCTGCTGGGCTTGATCCCCCGGCGGCGAGGTGTTGGGATGGATCGCGGTTTCCGGTGTGGCTGGTGGATCCACAAATTCACCGCAGTACCGGCATTTGCGGGCGACCGCCAGAATGGTTTCGCCACATGCTGGGCATGCGCGTACTGATGTTGTATCTGATGTGGCCGGTGCGATGGCGGGGGCAACCGGCGCGGCGACGGGCGTTGCCGCTACAGGAATCAGCGTGCGGCTGCATAAGGGGCAGATCAGATGGCGTCCCAGCCGTTGGGCTGGAATTTCCAGCTCATGCCCGCAGACGCAACGTGCCTGATATAGTTGTGAAGGTGTATCCATGGCCGATGCCCCAATTTCCATCCATACTTGCCATTACTTCAACAGTGCCGCATCCAGCAGGTCCACTCGGCCCCGCACGCCGAACGCATTGATTCCTTTAACGATAAATGTCAGAATTTTTACATGTTGTACCGGAAGTAAAACGGGGTGCAAAATGTCTCCAGTTTTCAGTAAACCGGAGGTGTAAATGGTTTTGCCGTCCGCCTGCACGCTAACCGTTCCGGATCCCCAGGAACGTGAGGATTGATCCATTGCGGGAATAAATGTCAGCTTGGTGTATTGGTTGTCCAGATTGTAAACAATCCGTGCCGCAGTGTGTGTGCCCAGGCCATGGTTGAATATTCTGCCATTGGCGCGCAGTGCCTGCCCGAGGCAATTGCGATTTTTCCGCAATCGCCACGGTGTTCCGATATATGGCACCTGAATATAGCGTTGCGGAATAATATCTGTAAGCCAGGTGATATTTCCACCCAGAATGTCAATTCGGTGTATCAAGTTAACATCGCAGGTGATGGGGCGCAAGGCGGGTACCGCAAGCACCAGCGTTTTTCCGCGCCACGTTACCGCAGTGGCCGTTACGATCGTTCCGCCATAGCAGGTCAGACGAATATGCGAACCATGGAAAACCGGCGGCGCAAGGGTCTGCGCCAGGTTGATGCCTTCCATCCGGGCCAGAGGGATGGTGATTGTTCCCAGAGTGCTTTGCCATTGAACCGCCTGCGGCAAAAATCGCAGCATGGCTCCGGAGAGTTTGTCTCCGTTAATGAACTGAACATGGTCATGCGCGATGCCCGTGAGAATCGGAGCGTTGCGTATGCGGGATAAACCGGCAACATCATCCAGCGGTACGGTTATGTTCCCGAATATCAACGAATGGAATGCGAGCTTTCCGCCGTGGGACCCCATGGGCGTTCCAGATAGAACATCACCGGTACGAAGTCGCAGCCACCAGGCAACCGGGGTGGAATTGGTCGCCGATGTACTACCGTTGTCGCGCTGCAGGCTTAAAAGTTCGCGGGTGGTCAATGGTATGGTTTTCTGTTGTGTACGCAGGGTGATGCGACCCGACGCGGTCCAGGCTGCAACGTGCGCTGCGGCGATGGTTTTAATGCGGCCGCCTGGCGTCAAGGCGGCCAATCGCACTCGCCAGTGCGCTGCGCCAGCGCCGGGGGCGGTACGATTCTGCGCCCGCAGCATCAGGGGGGTAATGCCAATCAGAGCCGCAGCCGCCAGCGGCAGGAAAGCATGCAGAAAAGTTGCACGAAAATTCAAAGTTTCCTCCATGTTATTTCTGCAATATCGGCAAATACCGATCGGGAATCTGGAGAATAATTAAGGCCATGGCCGTGGCGTAACTCTGACCGGCTCCGCCGGTCCAGTTTCCGGTGGTCTGCTGTCGCTTGATCAGGTCACTGCTGACGGCGGGCCACCATTTCGCCCAATATTTTCCACCGGCAAGAAACATGGCCTGTGTGCCATAATAGTTGCCGTAGAAATAATTTCCCTGATTATTTTGCGGCGTTCCCGGCAGGCACTGCAAGAGGTAATGTACACCGTTGCCGATGGCGGCACCTCGATAAATGCCGGCATAAAGCAACGCCGCCACGCCTGCCGCCGAACGCGGAAATGCGGATCCTCCCATATTGAGCATGTAGCTGAATCCACCGTCCGCGTTTTGCAGCCGATGAACAAACCCGATGGCCTTGGTGATGACACGTTTAGGAACGGCAATTCCGGCCTCCCGCGCTGCCCGCAAGGCCATAACCTGGCAAATCGTTACTGAAATATCGGCATCCATCGGGACAGGTTGATACCGCCAGCCACCTTGGGCGTTTTGTGCGTTGATAATCAGACGAATGGCCCGCTGCAGTTTTTCGTGCAGATCGGAAGCGTGTGATTCACCATAAATCTCGGCTAAAAAAAGCGTTGCGAATCCCTGCGAATACATCGGATCGGCATCATTAGGACCTGCGATCAGTCCGGATCGCTGGCAATGGTTGAGTACATAGCGCAAGGCACGGGAAACATTCTTGGCATATTGCCCCTGTCCGGGCAAATTACCGCCGGCCACAAATGCTAATCCGCCCAAAGCGGTAATGGCGGTCGTACCGGAATCAAATGAACCGTTGGCATTCTGCCGGGCTGCCAGCCACTTTAAGCCGTTCCGCACGGTATGCCGGACCTGTGGCGTAATTTCATCCCGCAGCGGGCTGGTCTGGCCGGCAACAAAATTTGATGGCGAATCAGCCGCGATGGCGGTTACAGGCCGATAAACACTTGCGGCGATTGCGAGCGTCCAGACGGTCAATATGCTCAGGAACTTCAGAAAAGGCCGGCGTTGACGCGGCCACCCGGCCACGGTTGGGTTGAACAGTCCGGCTGAACGGCCGCTGTGCATCAGAGATGTCGGGAAAGATGTCTCGTTGCGAACTTGATTCATGCCATTACGCTCCGGAACCTGCACGGCAATTCATAATGATATTCTACTCTGGTTGACGCTTGGCGTATAATCACCAAACT
>JAKAYZ010000240.1 GCA_021816165.1 Planctomycetota bacterium
AGTTTTGCCCCCATCGATAAAACATCCGCATGTCGTGATGTCTGCCCATCAGCTCGGCCATGGCCCCCACGCACCAATAGTCGTAGGCCAAATCCAGCGTGGCCGACACGGCCGACACCCGTGGGCCGGACGGCACATAACCCTTGCGACGAAAGATATCCTGATTGCGGCTGGTGAATAGACTGCCGACTAATGCGGTTTCGCGCATGGCGGCATAGGCAGCTTGGGCATCAAAGCCGCGAAAACCACGCGTGTACGCGGCCAGTATCATGGCGGCGGAGTGAAAGCCGCCCATCGCCCAAGTTTCATTGCCCCACAAGGGCCAGACAGGAAGTGCGTGGGCCTTAAGTTGCCTGTAATCCAGCAAAAGGGTATTGACCAGATCATTGATGCGGTGCGGGGCCGCGAGCGTCAGCAGCGGAAATTCGCCACGAAAGATGTCCCAGATGGACATGGTGGTGTAATTGGTAAACCCGGGGGCGGGATGATTTTTATGGTCTTCACCCCGGTAAGAGCCGTCAACATTGTTGAAGGTTGCCGGCGCAATCATGCAGTGGTAAAGCCCCGAGTAGAAACAGCGCGTCAGATTTGCGTCAATTAACTGCGCATCGATCCCGGAGAGTGCTTCGCCCCAACCGCTGCCGGCCGCCTGCACGACCCGGTCGAAATGCCAGTCCGGAAGCTCTCTGGCTGCGTTGAGTTTGGCACCTTCAACACCCGTGCATGAAAGCCCAACTTTCACCAGGAGCGGTTTCTGACTCGGCGGTACATGGAATATAGCCTTTACATGTTGACCGGAATATTTATCCCCGATTTTTGCCTCGCTGAGATGGCCGTCCACTTGCACCGATACATGCTGGAGCGGCGTTGCAAATTCAATAACGAAATAAACCTGCTTTTGGGCAGCCCATCCATGAGTAAAGCGATATCCGCTGATGCGCGTGGAACTTTCCACATTTAAGCCGGCGTGATATACCTTGCATCCCAGGCCATGTACCAAATCAAGAATTACACCGTTGTCACGGCCCGCGTCTGCCGGGGGAAAATGGTAGCGGTGCATGCCGCAGCGTGTTGTAGCCGTCAATTCAGCCGTTACGCCGGTTGAAGCAAGCTTTACCTTATAATATCCCGCCTTGGCGATTTCGTCGGCGTGACTGAAGCGGCAACTGTAGCCGCTATCCTGCAGTCGCGATACCCAGCCGGAACCGGCTCCCAGTGCTGCGATCTGAGCCTGATGTTGACGGCCGGGAACACCTGCGTGCCAGCCCCAGTTGCGCCCCTCTACGAGCGGCATGAGCAGCACGTCGCCGAGATCAACAGCACCGGTACCGGAGAGATGAGTGTGAGAAAAGCCGACAATAGTATTATCAGAATAATGATATCCGGAACAATGATCCCAGCCATACAAGTCGTACCAATTATGCCATTTGGTTTCCGGTGGCCCGGCCGTATCGGGGCTTAACTGTACCAGCCCAAACGGAGCCGCCGCACCGGGGAAGGTATGTCCATGCCAACCGGTTCCGACCATGGGATTTACCATCGCTACAGGTTGCCATGGTTCAACGATGGCCGCGTTTTTGGGGTGGGACGCCCTCGCGATTTCATCAGGTATCTGAATGGTTGCCGACGCCGCACAGGCAAAAGCCTGCAAAAACCGGCGACGATTGAATCTCATCTGCGGTTGCGTTTTCATAAGCATCTCCATGAAAGTTGCGGTCCGCACCGGGCGGCCACGTCGGCCTGGCTATTGGTGTGCGGCTCGCGGCTGATGCCAATCACGGTGTGCGGTTTGCCTGGCCGGACCGCAAAACCTTCAGACGATCATCCGACAAATCCAGTCGATACATGAGCTGATTGTAGTCATAGCGCGGCGTAGGATGATCGTTACCGGAAAATGTCACGCTGTAGGTGCCTTCAAAATACATTATTTTTCCATTATTTTGGTCAAAAAATGGGTGGTGCGCGGGGTTGTAGAGCGAATAGTGGGGATGCGTCGCCACTTTGACGGCCTTCCCCCAGGGGCCTGTCGGTGTTTTTGCGACCGTGCACCATATCTCGCCAAGAAATGATACGCCCCCCGCCTGACAGCCTATCAGCACCCATTGGCGAAGATATTGGTTGTAACAGCATGATCCACCGGCGATTCGCACCGGGCTGTCTGTGGCCGCATCGACCACTTGAAGGCGGGCTTCATGCGGTTCAATGAGACCGAGTTTTATCAGTTCAGCTTCCTGATCCTGTGAAATGGGCGGCGTATGAGGACGCCACTTCCAGATAATTCTTCCGGCCGAGTCCCGATCCAGGTGGGTTTTGTCGCTGGCAAAATGCGTACCGGTTTTCAGGCAGGTGAACGCCTCATATGCCGCCGGGTCAGCGGCATCGTGCAGCCGTGCTTTTACCCGGACGGTGGGGAACGGCGAACTGAAGAGGCAGTAAGCCACCCCTCGATCTGCATAGAGTGCGGATTGTCCGTTGGGTGCGTTCCAATCAACTTCGCGTGGAAGGACGACATATTTTTCAAATATCCTCCGCTGATCATTCCAGACGGCAATGCCATGTTCAATTACTTCGCCGAGTCCGTGCCTACGGGAATAGTGGGCCATCATGCGCATCCGGCCGGCACCGTCGGGCAGTACGGTGAGGCCGCCAATCCATACCACTCCGCCATGCTCGTTCGGCAGCGGGCACATGGGGCGGCAGAATCCGTCGCTATTAACAAAATAATTCAGATTAATGCCGACTTGCGGATTTAATCCGCCCTTTCCCGGCAGGTCGGATACCGCACCGGACGTGCGGAAATTCCCCAGTGGGTATGACACTCGCGCCGTGTCGCCCCAGAACCAATGTATCTTGCCTCGATAAATGACAGCCTGCACCGAATCCTGCCCCATGACATCGCCATTAAGCAATGGCCGGACAATGGGGGCGGAATGCCCCAGCAGCACGCTTGCGTCGTATATACCCTCGCCGGTCACCCGGTATATTCGCTCCGCGATGTTGACACGCTGCATGGTCACCTGCACGGCGGCACCGGGTTTTACATTGACGGCAAATCCGGCGTAGCCGAAGGAGTCCTTGGGGTGCTCATAGCCCGGAGAAGACATATTAAAATATACTTTATGCCGCATGAGTCCCGGGTCGGTTACGGCCGCCCATCCTGCGCTGTCGGTGTAATAGCGCACATCATTGGTGGTGCGCAGCTCAACGAGAGGTATGCCGCGGCGCGTTTTTTCGTCAATGACGCGGATGCCAAAGGGCTTTGCGCCGGAAAGGTGCTGATATTCAAATGGAATAGCGTGGGAACGCCGGTGCTCCAGTAAGAGACCGCTGATACCTGCGGCGACTCCCTGCTTGATCAATTGCCTTCGGTCACCATGTGCCATGCTATATTCTCTCCAGCCATGCCGCTTCCGCCTGAAGCCGATGCACGTCCGTGATCTGGACAAAACCTGCGGATTTCAAGGTTTTGTACCTCCACTTCAGCCGCCGTGCTGTGACATTAAATCATACACGCTGCGGAGTGTCAGTCGGTGCAGAAAATCCCGCAGACTCATGGCGCGATCGGGAGTGACGGTAATTCGGCGGGTGTGTGCCGGGTGAAGGTGAAAAAAGTTATCATCGTAGCGGGCATCAACCCCGGCAAGATTGAGCCACACCCACAATGCCGGGTGTTGGGCGCTGACATCCACGCTGAAAACATCATGGGCAGTTTGGGAAACATGATACTGAAGTTGTGGATTCGGCAGGCCCAATGATTTAGGGGCGACGGCAAAATGGCAATTGGAAGAGAGCGTCTCATCATCGGCTTGCATTTGCGTCCAGATAAGGACGGGGCCCGGATGCGCGGACACCTCGGCGCGCGGCAAATGGTGGATCATCTCACTGGTGTGCGGTGGCACATCCACGGCCGCATGCCCCTGATGAAGCAACCGGCCCGAGGTGTCCGTCAACTGCCAGTGCACGTCGCCGCTTACCTTATCCATGCGGTCATTGGACAGCCAAATCGCTGCACCACCGGACGTGAGATTGGTTTCCGTGCTGACCAGGACGGGTGCGTAGAATCGCTTCGAAGCGAACATAATCGCCTTCCAGCGGTGATACCAGTCGATCATTGACCAGGTGGGCCCGGGCCAACTGTCATTTAATTGCCAAATGAGGGTGCATGTGGTGCGGGGCATTTGCCTGCGCCAGTGTTCCACGCCCCAGCCCATCACATACGCCTGCGCAATTTGCGACAGCCACAGTGTGGAATCGAAATCTTTGGGCAGCGGCCCAAAATATTGCTCCACCTCATGGAGCATATTCTGCATGCCAAATTTGCCGAAGGATCGCTCGTGGTACACCATTACCGGGCTGTAGATGTCTTTGCGGTCATCCGGGGCGGTGTAGGCATTAACCGTGGCGGGTTGCGGAAACGACTGCATGCCGAATTCGGTAATAAAGCCGTGCGCCTGACGAAAAGGCTTGGGCGGATCGATAACGTTCCACGGCCCCCAGTAGTGAAGATCAATCTTACTACCGGGGTCGCCGCTCCCCAATTCATAATTCGCGTCCGGCAGTTCTGCCTTCAGGATGCCACCAATGGTCTCTTTGAAGAGTTTATTAAAGCCGTGAAACCAGTAAATCTCATTGTTGCCGCTCCAGATAGCAATGCACGGGTGATGACGGTTGAGACGCACCTGTTCGCGTACCTCGTGGCGGACATTGTTGAGCCAATGGGGATCAAATACCGGATAGAAATGATTGGCAAATTTGAATTCAAAGAGCACCAGCAAGCCTGATTCGTCGCAGGCGTCAAACTGCGATTGATCTTCATAAAATCCGCCGCCCCAGAATCGCAGCATGTTGAAGCCGCATTCGCGGGCATCACGTACGTAACGCCGGATAATGGCCGGCGTGATACGTGTGGGGATATTGTCGGGCGGAATCCAGTCGGCACCCTTCGCAAATAAGGGAACGCCGTTTACCTCCAGGTGCTGTCCAAATTTTGCATCACCTTTCAGGTAGCGGACGGTCCGAAGCCCGATTCGCCGCTGCGACCGGTCAATGGCCGGTTGGCCGCCGCGCCGGATTTCCACCTCAACTGTGTAGAGATTTTGCGGCCCCATGCCATTGGGCCACCACAATTGCGGCTGTGAAATCTGAAAG
>JAKAYZ010000241.1 GCA_021816165.1 Planctomycetota bacterium
TTGGTCGATGGACAGGGCAACTTTGGCTCGATTGACTGCGATCCACCGGCCGCCATGCGGTATACCGAAGCGCGCATGGCCGACGCAGCCGCCGAGATGATGGAGGATTTGCGCGAGGACACAGTCGATTACATCCCCAATTACGATGAACGCCTTGAAGAGCCGACGGTTTTGCCGTCCAAGTTTCCCAATTTGCTCGTCAATGGTTCGCAGGGCATCGCCGTGGGTATGGCGACAAGCCTGCCCCCGCACAATCTGCGTGAAATCTGTGACGGGCTGGTGAAGGTGATCGATGAGCCGCACTGCACCCTTAAAGATTTAATGAAGATTGTGAAAGGGCCGGACTTTCCGACCGGCGGCGTGATTTGTGGCCGCGGCGGCATTGTGGACGGCTATGAGCACGGACGGGGCAAAATTGTATTGCGGGGTCGTGTCCATACGGAACAGGTTAAAGGCGGGAAGGACCAGATAGTTATCACCGAGATACCGTATCAGGTGCTGAAAAAAACCATTATTGAATCGATCGCCACGCAGGTTAAGGAAGAGCGGATAAAAGATATCTCCGATGTGCGCGATGAATCGGATCGCGAGCACATGGTGCGGGTGGTGGTGGAACTTAAGCGCGACGCCGACCCCAACGTGGTCATCAATCAGCTTTATCAGTACACACCGCTGCAAAGCACTTTTTCGATCATCAACATTGCATTGGTGAACCGCCAGCCTCGCACCATGGGGCTGAAGGAAATGATGGAGCAATTTATCGACCACCGTAAGGTGGTCATAAGGCGGCGGACGGCCTTCCGTCTCAAAAAGGCACGGCAGCGGGCCCACATACTGGAAGGTTTAATACTGGCCCTTGCGGATATCCATACGGAAGAGGTATCGCCGCGCAGCTCGGGCGGAAAAATTGAAGTCATGGGCGTTATCGAGATGTTGCGTAACCGCAAAATCAGCCCCGACGTGCCCACCGCCAAAGCCAATCTGATGCGTAAACAGTTCACCATCGATGAAGCACTCACCTGGCGGAAATTAATTCCATCGGCGTTTCTCAAGCGTATCGATCGGGCGGAAAAAGAATCTGGCGGCATGACGCTTTCATCAGCCCAGGCTGACGCCATACTGATCATGCAACTTCAGCGGCTGGTGGGCCTTGAAATTGAAAAGCTCACCGAGGAGTACAACAAACTCACCGCTGAAATTGAAGGGTATGAACTTATTTTAAGTGATGATAAGCGGGTACTGGACATCATCCGGGAAGACACCATTGAACTGCGCGATAAATACGGCGACGAACGCCGTACCCAGATCACCAATGATGCCACGGATATCAACATCGAAGATTTGATTGCCGACGAACAGGCCGTCGTCACCATCAGTCACGAGGGATATATCAAGCGCATGCCGCTGGACACCTACCGCAAACAGGGGCGTGGCGGGCGCGGCATTGTGGGAGCCGACAGTAAAGAGGGCGATTTTATTGAACATTTGTTCATCGGCTCAACCCACGATTATCTGATGTTCTTTACCAATCTGGGCCGCTGCTACTGGCAGAAGGTTTACGATCTGCCGCAGATGAGCCGCCAGAGCAAGGGCCGGTCGATTGCCAATCTGGTTGAATTTCAACAGGGGGAAAATCTCGCTGCAGTGCTGCCGGTACGCGACTTCGACGACGAAGGTAAGCACCTGGTTATGGCCACGGCCGGCGGCATTATTAAAAAGACGCTGCTCAAGGCGTATGGCAACCCGCAGAAGCGCGGGATCATCGCCATCGGCCTCGATAAGGGCGACAGTTTAATCGGTGTGGGCGTCACCAACGGCAACGACCAGATCGTGCTGGCCACACGCGAAGGTATGGCCGTGCGGTTTCAGGAGACCGAGGTACGCGACATGGGCAGACAGGCCGGCGGCGTCAAGGGCGTCGAGCTTGAGGAAAAGGACCGCGTAGTGGACATGGTGATTGTACCGCACGGACTGGACCATGGTGATAACCAGGTAACTTTGCTGACGGCCTGCGAAAATGGCTACGGCAAACGCACAAGAATTGAGGAATACCGACTCACCCATCGCGGCGGGAAAGGCGTTATTAATATCCGCACCACGGATCGCAATGGCCCGGTGGTGGCGGTCAGGGCGATTACCGATAACGACGAATTGATGATGATCACCAAACAGGGACAGGTGGTACGCATCGGGGTAACCGGTGTGCTGCGGGAAATGGGACGGGCTACGCAGGGTGTGCGACTCATCAAGCTGGAAGAGGGCGACATCCTTGTGGGTATGGCCCGTGTGATACCGGAAGACACCGATGAATCGGATTCGGCACCTCTGCTTGATCCGCCCAAGGAATAGAACATCGGCGATCCGATATCCCGCCGCTCGCCGGTAAGCGGCTGACGTTTCCAGGCGTGGGGCATATCGTTGTTGCCGTGAGTGTTCCTGATTAGTGATGTTTCAGAGCCTGTTTGAAAAGTCCAATGCGGGTGGATCGGGGTGGAAAATGGATGGATGCAAGGACGCAGATACGACGCATATTCCGGAATATGTTGAGGATCGAGGACACCGCAGACGGCCGTTTGCCGTCCCAAGGCCCTCCCGGCGAAGTTTCCAAACAGGCTCTTAATTTATTTATGCCCGGCGAAGCCGTCGAATGAAAGGAAATATACGTGGCCGACGTTCAACCGATGTATGCAATTCGGTATCCCGTTTTCGAGCAGACAGAATTGGTTTCTCCCCCGTACGACGTTCTGGAACTCAAGCATAAGCAGGCCATGCTTGCCAGAAACAATCGCAACATCGTGGCCATCGATTTGCCTCATGTACCGCCGAAAGTGGCCGGCCCATTGGAAGCTTATACGCATGCTGCAGATCAATTACAGGCATGGCTTGCCTCCGGGGCACTGGTGCGTGATGACATTCCGGCACTGTATCCCTACCAGCAAACCTACACGCACGAAGGACGCGAATACCAACGCCGCGGACTTTTCTGCCGTGTCCGATTGGAAGAATTTGGCCCCACCGGCAATATCCATCCGCATGAGCAGACATTCAGCGGCCCCAAAGAGGACCGATTGCTGCTGACGCGCGCTACGCGGTGCAATCTCTCGCCGGTGTTTGGGCTTTATGATGACGCCCATAATGCCGTTACCAATGCCCTTTTTGCCAAATTGGATGACCCGATTGCCGAAGCCTCGTTGCCATCGATGGATGGCCGAAGCCAGGTGCAGTCAACCCTTTGGCGTGTGGCTGCGCCCGGTGCTATTAAACATGCGCAAAAGCTGCTGGCCGACAAACACCTGTACATTGCGGATGGGCATCACCGCTATGGAACCTCACTGAACTATCGGCGTGAACTCGCCACCAGTGGTCCCCTGCCGCACGACCATCCCGCCAACTTTGTCATGTTTGTACTTGTGGCGATGCAGGACCCCGGCCTGATAGTCATGCCAACGAAACGTACCATTTCCAATCTGAAAGGATTCTCGCTTGACGCTTTTATGGCGGCGGCGGGATCGCGGTTGAAACTGGTGACTGCTGAAAAACATTCCGGCGACGAACTGCCCGCACTTGAAAAACGCCTTCCATCTTTTGGCCCTCACGCCATGGCCGTTTATGACCCTGCAGTTGATAAGGCGATTGTGGTCAAGCCTGGGGCGGATGACCCGCTGGCGGAATTTATGGCGGCACCGTCGATTGCAGATCATTCCAAGGCGTGGCGGGCACTGGATGTGGCCATCCTGCAGGAACTTGTCTTTGAACGGATCGTCAAACCCGGGTTTGCAACCGGCGGCGATTTGGCATGGGCGTTTCCCCATGAGGCCAAAGACGTTTTGCAGTTGTGTCGCCATGCACATCACCAGGCGGGGTTTGTTTTACAGCCGACACCTCTGCAGGCCGTACGCGACTTGTGCAATCACAATGAGCTTATGCCGCAGAAAAGCACCTTTTTTTATCCCAAATTGGCAACGGGCATGCTCATTAATCCGCTTTACTGACGGCGGACGGGTTGGACGCACCAGAAATGCGTATTTCAGCGGCGGCCTGACAACATTTAACCGATACCCGCGTTAGTCCTTAGCGAGTATACGTGGATGATGCAAAACGAAACACTGGCCGATATGTCGCTGAACTTTTTCGGACAGCATGGCTTTGCCTGGTGGGCCGTGGTTATCGGTACCATCGGCATCGCCCTGCTGATTTACGCCTGGCGGCAATGGCAGCGGGGCAACGCCGCCAAAGCAAATGCCGGCCATCCGCCCGCACGATCTACGCCTCCACAACCTTCGACTGTTTATCTGCCCGCCGTGGCCGGCCTCATCGCAATAGTTTACGCCCTGGCCGCGTGGGTGCTGCCAGTTACGCAGGCACGGTTGCCGGCCCTGGTGCTTACCGCAGGGCTGATGATTCTGGCGGTATGGATTTTTTACCGGCGGATGTATAACTTTTTAGGTCGCCGTCGCATGTTTTCCCTGCTGACACTGCGCAGCGCCGGCCTGCTTTTTTTATTACTGATGATGTTTGAACCCGCGATTGCCTGGGTGACGGTTCCACATCGGCTGGCCAAAATTGGCGTGGTGATTGATGCTTCCGGCTCCATGAGCGTAAGCGACCAGCCCAACGCCCCGAGCCGCTACCTGCAAAGCGTAATGGCGGTGCAACAATTATCGCAAATCATCCATCGGCACTTTCAAATTCAATATTTTGCCTACGATGGTAAACATAACGCCCCGCTTACCAACGAAAAGCAATACAGTGCCATCGCCCCCGATGGCGAGCAAACCGATCTGCCGGCGGCGCTTAAACTCGCCACGGACAACGGTGACAGGGAGGTGGTGCTTTTTTCCGATGGGATACAAAATGGCCCAACGCCACTGCGGACACTTTCGCGATTGGGCGCAAGAATATTTACCGTGCGTGTGGGCTCTACATCAACTCACGCCAAGGGTGTGCCAGAAATTGATATTGTCCGCGTCGACGGCCCCCAGTCGGCACCGGTCAATACCCGCGTGACGCTGACGATACATGTCCATTCCACCGCGCTGGATGACCGGACGGTTCAGGTGCAGCACCGTCCCCGTCCAGTTTCGAATAGAGCTCGTTACGATCAATCGGCATTTGTCAATAACCGCCTACGTTATGTTACT
>JAKAYZ010000242.1 GCA_021816165.1 Planctomycetota bacterium
ATAGTGCTGGGCTTCGGTGATCTGCTTCTGATATTCCTTCCGTGGGAGTACAGCGAGCGTGCTAAGCACAATACAGGTGTTGTAGTTCTGCAGAGCGTTACCCATGTAAAAGCCGCCGTCCGGCTGGTGAGTTGCTTCAATGAATTTCATCGCTTTTACAATGACTGGATTGGTGGCAGGTACACCTGCCTGCACCAGCGCCTTGACCGCCAGAGCCGTGACGGCAGGGCCGGCAAACGGCATCCATGATCCATTTTTCCCCTGCGTTTTTACCAGATAATCCAACCCACGGGCCAGCACCACATTTTCCACCTTTACGCCCGCCACCAGCGGGGCTGCTGACGCCGGTGCCACCGCTGTTGTTTTCGGGGGCGTGATCGTAGTCGACGAGGTTGACGAATGCGAATGACGGTTGCAGCCAGCCAAGGCCAAAACCAGCCCCGCAGTAATTATCAGCAATGGAAGACGGGTTCTCATGGGTAATCTCCTTGAATAAAAATGCTGTTATTTATACGTGCCAAAGTCCAAGTGCGTTCTACATTTTATGGTAATGGTTGCCTTAATTGTTCCAGGGTTAATACCGCGTAGGTGGTGGCCATGATCGTATTTCCTTCCAGATAAGCAGATGAATGGTGATTGACCCAACTACCATCGGCCTGCTGGCTGGCGGCAAGTCGGCGGTACAATTCCCGCCGCCAGTGGTGCTTCACGCCATCCGCATCGGTAATGGTAGCCGATCCATAAGCCCGTAGTGCTTTGGCGAATGTGAGATAATAATAGTAACGGCCTCGCGAATTGCCGCTGGCCGGGTTAACCCGCAGCGTGTAATGGCTGCGAATCCAGCGGACCAGTCGCTGCACGCGGGGGTCATTGCGGCTTAAGCCAGCATAAATCATGCTTTTGAGCTGCGCATAGGTCAATTGGCCGTAGTGGTATAAGATTGCATCCGCCGAGCGCTCTTGCGGATCCAAAATGTGGTCGATCCAGGATGGATTACGGCGCAGCATCGCTAAAGACCGCCGCATGGCTGCGTCCGCAGTGGGTCTCCCGGCACCACGCAACGCCTCAACAGGCAACTCCGCATCAAGCCCCGGGTGTAGTAAGTCAGCCCGATTCGACCATCTTGCTGCCCTCTGATGCTGTAACGCCACGGAGGCTTGAGCGGCCCTGAGAAAATGCAGCCCACTATCAACTTGCCGTCCAAAGCGGTTTCTCGGCAGCGCTGCCAGGGTGCGAATGACAATGGCTGTGTTGTAGGCTGGTTCCACGTTGGTGTAAAAGCCGCCGTCCGCGTGGCGACATGATTCTATATAGGTCAGGGCGGCACGCACTGGGCGTGCGGTCCATGAATCACCGCCTGCGACCAAAGCCTTGACCACCAGGGCCGTTACCGCCGGGCCATATCGGCCCAGCCATTGTCCCTGCACACCCTGATGGCGCAGCAGGTAAGCCATCCCCCGATCCACCGCCGCTGCGCGGTTAAAACTACGGTGCTCAAGCCCACGGACATCGCCCGGGATACTGGTACGTGTGCTGGCCATCGCCGCCAGGTTTGGCTGCGGCCATAACGGCACCCCCGCACCGGCGCGTAACGTGAGTGTAGTGGTTGCTATGGCCATTGCGACCGCTGCGCCCAGCAGCCATTTCACCTGTGCGGGGGATTCGCACGTGGGCGGTGCCGGATGGCGTAACAAATTCTTCATGCGACGATAAAACTCGGAATGGGAACCCAGTAGCGGAGTGGCCGCCCCCGGCCACTTCAGCAGGGGACCGCCATTGCGGGCCAATTCCAGAAGACAAGTCGCGTATCGACCGGGCGAAGCCATACCCATGGCGGCCTGCTGATCCACCACATATTCCCGATACAGCCGCACCTGGCGCCGCAGCCACCACAGCAGCGGTTGATAAAAAAAGATAACCCCGGCCGTCACCGCGACGGCATCGGCTAAGGCATCCCGGCGTCGAATATGTGCCAGTTCGTGCAGCAGCACTGCCTGCAATTCCAAGGCCCGGCACTGCTGGCACAAGGCCGGGGGAATAAGCACCACCGGGCGCCAGATACCAAAAGCCACCGGGCTATGTAGGTTTGGTGCCACCAGCAGTTGCGGGCGACGGCTCCATCTGGAATGTGGCCAGTGGCCACGCAATCTATTCCATGGTTGCAGTACGGATGCCGGTACGGGCGTGGCGGCGGCGCGCAATCGCCAAAGAATCCATTGCCCCATGGCCACCCGCGCCAACATGAATACGACGCCACACCAATAGATGATGGGCAGCCACCACAATCCGGCCGTTCCAACCCAGTTCCTCAGGCGATGCACCAGAGAAGCGGCCAGAGTGTCCGTGCGTTTACCGGTACCAGGATGGACCGCAGGCAAGGCAGCGTGAGAACCTCGCCCATGGCCCGCCAGGGGGCCAATATGCAGGTGGTGTTCGGACCGAGCCGTGATCGTCACTGGGCTGGCACCCAGGTGGATCAGCGCAAGGGAAAGCTGAGGTCGGCCGGGAACCAGGGCCATGAAAGCGGCCATCAAGCATGCGACCATGATGGCTTCACCCCAGCGCTGCTTCCGGCCTGACCCGCCAAGCAACGCCAGCACCACCAGCCCACAGGCGCAAAGGATGGTTGCGGCGGTGGCAGAATCGATGATCCAATCGAGGCTAAAACTCATGGCCATGTTCCAAGGGGTGCGAGGATTATCCGGCTCGGCGGCTGTGTCGAATCATCGCTTCAATTTCCTCAATTTCGCGGCCCGAAAGCTTTTTCAGACGCAGCGCCTGCAGTACCAATTCGCCCACCGCACCGTCAAAAATGCTGCTGACAAACCGCGACAATATCCGTTGCCTGGTGTACAGCGGCTGATACACAAAGGCCCGGCCGCGCACGGCATGGCGCACCAGTTGCTTTTCTTCCATCAGTCGCAGGAATGTCTGTACGGTATTCTGGGCGATATTTTCCCGGACACGCATGATGTCATAAACGTCGCGCACGGTGGAATCGCCACGATCCCAGAGGATTTTTAGAATTTCCAATTCCCGATCCGTGGGGGTATCACCGTAAGCCATGGAGTTCACCTTTCACGATTCGCCTAACTTTCAACGCTTAATATTCTAGGTGACTCTGGACAAAGTATCAAGCCCATGCAGCCAGTATTACAACGCTGCAAGTGACTCCAATCGCAGACGATCATGTCCTTCAATTTCAGCCCCAGCGCGTGTAAGCGCTGAATGGTCCGCCGGCGGTGGCCGCGCTGGACCGCAGCGTTGGGGGCGGGGTCCGAACCGCGGAAGTCTGGCGGCACTTCACCAACATATTATTGCCCCATGGCATCCAAGGCCCGCAGGAGCGGCGGCTTGCCGCCATAGCCTGCATCAAAGGTCATCCATTCCAGAAACAGGCCTCTACACCATGCCCGTTTGATCTGCCTCAGGCCTATCAGCCACTTGGGACGGTACAACAGTTCCTCGGGAATCCCCGCCGCGTTGCAGCGTGGCCGATCTTCATGCCAAGTCTCCTTAGGCAGATACAACTCGCCATCGAGCAGCGTATGGAAGTCCGGTGTGGCGTAGCCCAGATGGACGCTGACCACGCAGTTCTCCACCTTGTTCACCGTACCGCAGTGCTGCCGCTGCACGCAGGCCATCTGCTGGCCCTTCTTGACGAAACTGGTTTCATCGGTCATTAACTTGCAGCTTTTGGGGCGTTAGTAGTACTAAAAAAGTGGGCTATCCCTTGGTTGGCATTCAGCGGTATAATCCGACCGTTGGAATAAACCGGGAGTGACTATAACCTCATGCCATACGATACGCTGCAAGAATTTCTCCAGGTGCTGGAGTCTCAGGGTGAACTGCGCCGCATTACCGCTCCGGTGGATCCGGTATTGGAAATCGCGGAAATAACCGATCGGGTAAGCAAATCACCAACCCGCGATGGCCAGTACGCGGCTGGCGGCAAGGCCCCGTTTGCGGCACCCGATCCGCAGCATGGCACGGCGGCTGTTAATCAGGCGCTGCTTTTTGACCATGTTCGCGGCAGTGATATTCCGCTGGCGATCAATACATTTGGTTCTTTTCGGCGGGTGCAACAAGCTTTGGGCTGCGAACACCTTGATGAACTGGCGGAGCGCATTGCGGAATTGGTGCGACCTGAAATGCCCACCCGGTTGATGGATAAGCTCAAAAAAGGCCTGGATCTGCTGAAAATTGGCGGTTACGCACCGAAAATTCGCCCAGGTTCGGCACTGTGTCAGCAGGTGGTGCTGACCGATGAAGCGGATTTGACCCGACTGCCGATCATTCAATGCTGGCCCAAAGACGGCGGAAAATATATCACGCTCGGACAGGTGGTCACGAAGCATCCGGAGACCGGGGCCCGTAATTTGGGCATGTATCGTGTGCAGGTGCTGGATAAAAAGCTTACCGCTATGCACTGGCATAAACATCATGATGGGGCCAGGCATTTCCGGGCGTGGGCAGCCTTGAACAAGCCTTGCCCTCTGGCCATTACGCTGGGCGGCGAAAGCGTGCTGCCGTATGCGGCTACCGCGCCGTTGCCGGTGGGGGTGGATGAGCATTTTTTTGCGGGGTTTTTAATGGGGCGTGGGCTGGATTTAGTGCCGTGCAAAACCATTCCACTGGAAGTGTCGGCCAATTGTGAGATGGTGATTGAAGGCTTTGTGGATCCAGCGCAAACGGTACTGGAAGGCCCCTTTGGCGATCATACCGGATTTTATTCGCTGGCGGATCAATACCCCGTGTTCCGGGTGACTGCAATTACCCACCGGCGCAATCCCGTGTATCCGACCACCATTGTTGGCAAGCCGCCGCAGGAGGATTTTTATTTAGGCAAAGCGACGGAGCGCATATTTTTGCCGCTGCTGAAGTTGATGATTCCTGATATTATCGATTATGAATTGCCGATGTTCGGGGTCTTCCATAACTGTGCCTTTATCAAAATTCGCAAGGAATATCCTTACCATGCGCGCAAGGTGATGCATGCGGTGTGGGGCGCGGGCCAAATGGCCTGGACGAAAATGATTGTGGTGGTGGATGAACATGTGGATGTGCATAGTGTGGATGATGTGATGTTTCACGTGGCGGCGAATGTGGATCCGCGGCGGGACACGGTTATTGTGGA
>JAKAYZ010000243.1 GCA_021816165.1 Planctomycetota bacterium
CGCACACGACCGTGCCGCAGATGGCGGCCATAAAAGGCCAACTCCCGAAAGCCCCGCTCGCGCATGTGGCCGAGGGCAAGTCGGCACAGTATCGCCTGATTGGTACCTACCAATTCCTCCGCCTCGGCAACCGCACTGATCAGGCATACAAACGGTAATTTGTTCCGCGATATAAAACGGAACATCGCCGTTGTTTCGACCCGACCGATCGCGCCGTCGCACCGCGAAAGGGAAGCCGCGAGCCGACGTTGGGGCAGTGCGGGGTCAATCACATCCAGAAACCATGATTCCGAGAGCAACGAAAAGTTGCCGATCCCGCGAATAACCTCACGGCCGAATTCATGGGCGGTGTCCAGTAGAATGGCCACACGGGGCACCGCTTTAGTTTGCAGCCGCACGGCGTGCGCATCAGGTAATTTCTTGACCATCACTGCATCCCCCGGACGCCATGGCTATTTGGCCACTTGAGTGTTTCAGTGTTGCCGCCGCCCGGGTTCCAACTCCTCCGCCAGCCCGCCATCAAAAAACTGGCCGCCCGTTGTCTGATGCACGTGCACGGCAAAAATATTTTTACCCGGATGCAAAGCCGCCAACCCGGCAGGCGTAAGATTCAACCCGACATATTGATTGCTGTATCCCCCGGCAGACGCGGCAAACACGCCATTGATGAAGACGGCTACGTCCTCATCATGAAACGTATAAAAACGGAGATGCTTAAAGTGGCCGGTCGGCATGATGAATGTTCTGCGCAGCCACAGGTTGGCGGTTGTCCACCGCGTACGAATATGCACAGCTCCGCCTGGTGGATAACCGCTGCCGAAACCGGCCGGCCCGACTTTCCAGCCGCGATCATTATAGTTTTTGGCGTACCACCTTCCCTGCGGCTTATGGGTGGTGTAATGCCACTGCGCCGCCGCAAACTGCGATGTCGGAACAACAACCTTGAACCGGGGGCGCAGGTGCGCCGGCAAAGGTGGCAGTGGAGCCCAACGGCCGGGTACCGCAGCTCCACGCGAAACCCATTTCCGCCATATATTTTCGTGACGCATGAATTCAACAAATGCTGCTCCAACCACCGGTCGCGCGTGCATGAAAGCGGCACCCGTGCGGCTGTCGTACCAGTCGGCCAATGGCACCCGGTCGGGCGAGTCATTGAGAAATCGGTAGAGCGGATTAATAAATCCATCAAACAGAGGCTTAGTTCGCGCCAGCGCTGCCGTGTATATGGTGTGATCTGTATCTGACCCGGTGGTGGCGTTGTTTAGAGGTATACCAAAGCGATTGGCTTTGGATATCAAAAAAGTCAGTTCACGTTTTACAGCAGTGTAGGGAAAAAGATGAAACCCCAACACTCGCCCCCACACCATGTTATATGGTTCGCCCCATCCACCGGGCACATTAAATTGCGCCCGGAAATGACCGTCCTGTTCGTTGATGCTCAGCCATCGGTGTGCCCAACGGCGACTCAATGCCGTATACCTTTTCGCCTCGTGGTCATCGCCGCGCATATGCAGCAGCATTCCATAGGCCCTCAGAGCGACGATGGCCTTTAGCGACAAATTTGAATTGTGCGGGCGCGGCCCCAGAAAATCATCCGTCGAGAGCTGATTCTTCGGGTCAAACCCCAATTTTCGCAGGTACAAGGCCCAGCGCTTCAGCAATGGCCAGTAGCGGGAGGCGAGATCGGCATTTCTCTCCGCCTTGGCAATGGCGGCGGCAAGAATAATCATGTTGCCGCTCTCTTCAATTGGCATATTCTCGCCTCCGTTGGCGTACCAGCCGGCGCAGACGGGATAGGTACCAAGGTCATGTGGCGACCAGGGGAATCGCCAGCGCGGCGTATCAGCGGAATTTAATACCGGCACTATGGAGGCGGCTTCCAATTGGGGGCAGAATGTTAGCAGCAGCGGCGATGCCGGAAATATCACATCCACCGTGGCGGTATCTCCGTTGCTGGTTTCCTCTTTCGTGTACACCATGGGCATGCCATTGCGATCAGCCGTTATTCCCATCGCCGCAAGTGCCTGCCGATATGCCAGCGACACGATCGTCGCGTATCGGAAGCCGCCGATGCGTTGGGCGTCCGCCATTACCTCTCGATCAAACTTGGCGCTTTGCTGCATTAACGTGTGGTAATGATTGGCCGCCCAAAGAAACATCGCCGCCGGTGATTTGAAAATATGCCTCCAGTATGGCCGCTGATATTGACCGAAATAATCTATCGAATACACCTCATCGTAGGCGACCATCACATGCCGGTGCACTGCGGTTGGCCCGACGCGTCCAAGATTAAAGGCGAATGCTTCGGCTGGATGCTTTGGGCTCATGATTACGCGGTGCGATTGCCCACCGCTGGCCAACTTTCCCGACTTAACAAATTCCAGTCTTGTCTCTTTCCCCGGCGCAATTTGCGATGCCGATTGTGCCTTGGATGCCACGGTATAGATGTAGCCCCAGTCCAGTCCTACCTGATCGCCGACAACGTCAAAATAATGCTGAAATTCATTTCCGCATCTCAGTGCCGTCAACCGGCCGAAATGCTGCCTCCAGCAACTCAGCGGGGCATATTGCCAGCGGTCGTTCAGTGATATATTTCCGCCGGTGCTGTAATACAATTGAACGGTATGCCTCCGGCCATCGATGCATCGCACGCTCCATGAAATATATGTGACCGGTAGCGTCATGGTTTTAAGATGCGACGGCAGCCGGGGCGTCGTAAATGTCAGAGTCACCGCCACCATCGAATTATCGAACTGGTATACCGTGGTCGTCGGGCGCACCATGACGGATACCTGATGCATGGCCGGGATGGTGGAAGGGGCATTACCCATCAGACGCCACACCTTGCCGTCAATGCGAATCAGGCTGGTCAACGGCTGAAGGCGGCCGTCCCAAAAGCGCGTAGGGTGCTTGGCCAGGTGGTTGTTCTCCGACCAGATGCTCATGTACGGATCGAACGTCACCAGCGGCACGGCCGGCGGGCGAAACTGCGCGGGACTGCGCGCCGCTGCCGGGGCCATACAACAGGCATTCAGTAAGGCAAACGCTGCAAAGGCCGCACCCCCGATACAACTTGGCAAACCGCCCATCATCCAAACGCTCCGTAAAACTGGCATGATCCAGCCTGTCCGTCTGATGGAGGTCGCCAGTGATCCGTCCGGCCGTCGACTTCGGTGCGGTCTTCCGTATGGCTTGCCCCCGCTGCGCTGCATCATCATTTAATACCTCCGTGTGCCATGTTGATACGAAATATGGTCAGAGAATCCGGCTTGACAGGATATGAGAAAGATGTTGAAAAATGCTTAAACTGAGATTCTCTTGGTGCTATCCGCAGTGGATCGGCAAATGTGTTTTCTGCCGTTGGCTTTCCGCTTAGTGTCCACACTTCACCGTGCGGCATCAGTTTGCCGGCCGCGGAAATATGAAACGTGGTGGGCATAATGCGCCCGGTGGTGTTTGTCACTTTGATAATCAGAGTGCCGGATTTCCGTCTGATTCCGGCATCGGCGAAAAACCGTGGTGGCGTATCGTGCACGGTACCCTGCAAAATTCTTTGGCCGTTGAGGTACGCGGTGACCCGCTGCCCCCGCAGTACGATCTTCACCCTGTACCACATGCCGGTCTTCAATGTTCCGGTCTTATTGGAGAGCACATGGATGGCTCGATCATGAACGGCTATGAGCGCGAAGGTATCATTCGCCGGTCCACCCAGTTGAATCTCCGCCGCATTGAGTCCGCCCGGGTCACGTCTGACCTGAATGGACACACCACCGGAGCCTGACAACTTACGCATGCGCAGTCGAAGCGTGTAATTATTCCAGCTTGGATTGCCCATGGCGGTTATGTTTTCGCCGGTGCTTTTTGACGTTTGCCTCAAAACACCACGCTTCATTTGCCAGTTCGGCCCCCAGCCACCGTGCCATGTGATGTTGTACCACTCTTTAATGCCACCATTGTGTTTGCCGGCACCCGTGACCATCAATATGCGTCCATGGCGGGTGGCTTGGATGTGCGTAAATTCGGCGGCGCAGGAATGGGTAATAAAAGCCACACGCCCTGAAATAGACGGGGCGGTGCGTGCCTGCACCTTGGTCGGATATACCATATTGGGACGATTATTACTGAACATCCATTGCACCCAGTAGGAAGAGCGGCCGAATGCATGCGCCGTGTTGAAGGCGATAAGATCTGGTTGCCACTGATATCCATCGGTGTTTTGCAACAATGGCGCGTAGCTGGCCATCCGCACAATGTCGCAATTACGCTCCATGCCGGTCATATAGGCCGCTTCCGCCAAAGCACCACGCATATTGCCAAATCCGTCACCAATCACGGCGTATTCGCCCACAAAACTGCGCACGGATGTATCGCGCGGACGATGATTAAATTCTGTCGAGTCGACATAAAACATATCCGGCGAGGCATAATAATGCTCGTCTCCCAGCGGTATTATTTTCGCCAGCCGCGCGCTCCACGCGGTCCGAATGGGGATAATATGAGGGAATTGCTTCTTCAATGCCAAGGCCATGGCCGTCGCATTTTTTACGTAGATTGGACCGCCGTTCTCGTTGCCGATTTCAACATATTGAAGCCCGAACGGTTTCGGGTGGCCATATTTGGCACGCAGCGCACCCCAGTGGGTATTGATGGGCGCATTGGCAAATGCAACCGCGGATAGCATTCGTCTGATGAATGGCTTAAGAGCCGCTCCGGTAGCGCTCGGCTCCGGATTTTTGGGATAGAAATAGCCAAGTGGCATTCCGGCAAAAGTGCCGTAGACGGGTACTGCCTTTAGAGTTTGGCAAAGTTCAAGGTATTGCAGGTAGCCAAAACCGTCGGTGTTCCGGTAGCCCCAGCAATTATAGTGCCCCGGACGGCTCCTCATCGGCCCGACGGTCTTACGCCAGTCGTAGCTGTCGCCGATCGATACCCCTTCAACGTAATTACCGCCCGGAAATCTTAAAAAGCCCGGATGCAGATTCTCAAGCAGCTTGAGCAGATCGGGGCGAAACAGTACCGGCTTGCCCGTGGCGCGGGATACAGGGAGCAGCAACGCCTCGGTCAGCACGACGCGTCCCGGACGTTGAAGGGTGATCGCGAGACAGCCATGGGGGCTGGTAC
>JAKAYZ010000244.1 GCA_021816165.1 Planctomycetota bacterium
GCCGCGGGAAGCAAAAATCAGAAAATCGCATGATTTGGCGCGGCACGCTTTCCGGGCCACGCGACGGTACGCAAAAACTCCACAAAGCCGCCGGCTCTGCCGGTGGTGGAACGCACCTTGGCGCACCCCGCTGTCGCCGCTGGACCAAGAGGTGCGACGTATTTCTGGTTTGGCGATATTTCGGCCCCGCCCGGAAAAATTGCCGCATCCGCGATTCGGAAGATTCTTACACCGCCCGAATGTCCGCTGGACGCATGGGCAATTTTACGATAAACATGACAATAGAGAGGCAGGATGGTAAGCCAAACGGCTTGGAGATCCGTCGGCACCGGATAAAACCCGGAATACGCTATAACCTTACAGGCTGTTTCGGGCGGCAGGCCGTGCGAAGCGTAATCCCAGTGCCTGATTTTACAGGAGTTCACACATGTCGATGGTTCCGGAAATTTTGGCGTTTAACCGGGAATTTGTGGCGTCCAAGGCGTATGAGGCTTTTAAGACCGACAAATTTCCCAATAAAAAACTGGTGGTCATAACCTGTATGGATACGCGCCTGGTGGAGTTGCTGCCGCGGGCGATGAACCTGCGTAATGGTGATGTGAAGCTTATCAAAAGCGCTGGAGCGGTAGTAGCGCATCCGTTCGGGTCGATTATGCGCAGTGTCCTGGTGGCCGTTTATGAATTGGGGGCCGAGGAAATTATCGTGGTGGGCCATCATGATTGCGGTATGACGGGGCTGGAAAGTGACCGGGTGCTCAAAAAAGTGCAACAGCGCGGCATATCCGAGGATGTCATAGAAACGCTGCGGAACGCCGGCATTGATCTGGAAAGCTGGCTCAAAGGTTTTGCCCGCGTGGAAGACGCTGTAAACAAAAGCGTGAATCTGATTCGCAAGCATCCCCTGCTGCCGCGGGAAATCATTGTCCACGGCCTGATGATTCATCCGGAAACAGGAAAACTCGAGACCGTTGAATAATCTTCAGGTTTATTTCGGCGCTTAACGAATCGGGCTGGGGAGCATAAACTATATTCATGAAAGAGGCTGCGGGTTGCCCGGGCCGAGATGTAAGAAGGAATTAAGCCATGCCCATAGAAATAACAATGCCGAAACTTTCCGACACCATGACCGATGGCACGCTGGTGAAGTGGCTGAAAAAAGAAAACGAAAAAATTAAGCCCGGCGATGTTATTGCTGAAGTGGAAACCGATAAAGCCACGCAGGAATTAGAGGCTTTTGAACCCGGAACCGTGGCCAAGCTTATGGCCAAAGAAGGGGACAAGGTTCCAGTCGGCGGGTTGATTGTGGTGCTGGCCAAACCGGATGAAGATGTGGCGGCCATCGCCAAGGCCGCCGGTGGAAAATCCGGAGCGGCTCCTGCGGCTGCGGCACCGGCTGCTCCAACTGCCACACCGCCTGCCGCCCCCGCAACAACCCCGGCGTCGCCACCAGCCCCGGTCATGGCACCTGTATCAGCGCCCGCTCCGGCACCCGTACCAATGTCCGCCGCACAAAGTGGCCGCCCAGCCCGCAGTTCGCCGCTGGCGCGGAAAATAGCCGCCGAAAAAGGCGTTGATGTGAATTCTCTTCAAGGTACTGGCCCGGACGGCCGTATCATCAAGCGCGACGTTCTGGCGGCCGGCACTACTGCCGGCAAGCCCGCAGCCGCCAGTGCGGCAAAACCACCAACTGCTGCTCCTGCCCTGCCTGCCGCCAAGCTGGAAGCCAAAACGATTCCGTTAAGCAACATGCGGCAAACAATCGCCCGGCGACTTTTGCAGGCCAAGCAAACCGTGCCGCATTTTTATGTTTCCATTGACATAGTCATGGACGCTCTTCTGAATTTGCGCAAGGCCGCCAACGAACAACTCGCTCCTACCAAATTAACCGTCACTGATTTTATTGCCCGGGCTGTGGCCAGTGCGGTGGTGCAGGCCCCGGGGGTTAATGCCAGTTTCACAGATACCGCCATTATTCAGCATGGCAGCGTAAATCTCGGAATTGCAGTAGCCATTGAGGACGGCCTGGTCGTACCGGTTATCCGTGATGCGCAGACCAAGGGACTTCGCCAGATGTCCGAAGAAATTAAACAATTGGCCCAGTTGGCCCGCAGCCGCAAACTTAAGGCGGATCAGATGACCGGCAGCACCATTACCATCAGCAATCTGGGCATGTACGGCATACGGGAATTTCAGGCGATTATAAACCCGCCTGAGGCCGCCATTTTAGCTATCGGCGGCACCGAAGCCCGTCCCATCGTAAAAAATGGCCAGGTGGTGCCCGCACAGGTGATGACCATATCCCTGTCCGCGGATCACCGGGTCATCGACGGCGCACTGGGCGCAGAGTTTTTAAGCAAGCTTAAAAACATCTTGGAAAACCCGCTGGCCATGCTGGTGTGATGGGCCGCCGCAATCACCGCTTGGGGTGCATTGGCGGCGGAAATACCTCAACGGAAATCTTGAGCCACGCGGGCTTGCCATCCCGCAGGAAAGCGGTCTTGGCCATGACCGTCCACCCGGCAATGCCGGAGGTGCTCTTCGGCCAAAGCACAATGGCATAACGCCTCTGCGGCTTGATCACCATCAGCTTCGCCCGCAGAAATGTGTCCCCCGTTTTCACCGCCATAATGCGGAAGGGATGGGATTTCGGAATAGTCACGACAACCATCCGTGGGGTGCCTGGAGAGCCAATCCGCCACACCACGTTTCGCGGTGATACCCGCGCCAGCCCCGGCACAACCAACCGTTTGGCTGGCGGCCTGGCAACAGCGGCCGCAAGCTTTTCCTGTTCTTGGGCAAGAATCATAGCAGCCTGCAGTTGGGTAGGAATTATTGCTGCCTGCTTTTTTTTCGCATGCGCCTTTAGAAATGTCCTGGCAAGGAAGGCATCCGTTGGCGTGACCGCTGAATCTGATCCAAGGAGGCCGTCCGGGCAGGCGTGCTTCAAAGGTCCTTGGGTAAAACCGTAGCGCCGGAATCCATCTGCAGACCTACGCAGCTTCATCAGCCATAGGCGGTGCTTGCCGAGGTATTCCCCGGAGAATAAGGCATAATAAGCGCTACGCCCTGCAATGAACCAAACCGGCTTTAATCCTCGCGCCCGTTTGAGGAAATAGGTTGTGGCCAGGTCGAAAGGGGCCGCCTTCGGTTTTCCTGCGGCACCTTTGGCCCTTCCGGTTGGCGCGATGGCCCTTTTGGGTGGCCAATTGCCCTTCCGGAATTCTCTAACCTCGGAGAGCAGTGCTTTCGGAACCGGCCTGAGTAGGAAAAAAAGTGAAAAATCCGCCTTTTGCCCGTGCTTCGCCAATAAACATCCCCTTGTGGTTGCGCGATAGGCAACCCGGGTATAACCTGCAAGCGATACATTTCCTCGCAATGGAAGTGATACACCGCCGGAGGTGATTCCCCAGCACACTGCTGCGAAGGGGTCGCCAAGCGGAATATTCTGGTAGCCGAGCACGCGAAAGCGCCCCCTCCGCAGGCGGAGGTTGAACGAGAACACTGCTCCGCCCACTTCCCAAGGGTTGGCGCCGCCTCGCGGTGTCGCGTGGTGCGGGCCCGACTTTCGTTTTGGCGTGGGGAGCAGCCAGCCGACGCATGCGAGGGGACCGGCCCGGATTTCCCAGGGGATTCGGGACTGCCCCGCATCATTAGCCACAAGTCTAGCGAGCAAGGAGTGCGGAGTTGCGAACTGTTTTCGCCATAGCTCGGTTGCAGAAGGCGTTTCCGCAAAAAAGGGCTCAGCCGCCGCTCCGTTCGCTGCCCCGAGAAGCTGGCACACGCGGGCTGTTACCCATTCGGCCCGGGCCGCATCGCTCCGCGTGCCTGCATCCGCCGCGAGCACGTTTTTCAGAGGTGTGTCCACCGGGTTTAGCGCGACGGCCATGTTCGCTAATATCGCGGGCCTGCCAGGGATCCCGGCCAGCAGTGAAAAATACCGTAGCGTCGGTTTTGGCAGTGCCAATGGCTCGGCCTTGGCCCGCGCCAGGAAAAGGCAACAGCCGGCGGCGGCCAGGACGGAGGCGAGGTAACGTCTTTGCTTCACTTTAGTCCTCCTTGGATCCAGGCCGTAGGCCAGTAATGGAGAGAAGAGCCTACTATTGTCACCACAATCCGCAGGTGCGGTCAACTTCGCGGTGTAGGCATTGTCCAGCCCATGGAATTAGGCCGCCGCTTCTGCCCCTCCCTTGATCGTTCCCTTAGTGGTCAGTTCGGTAAACGGCGATTGCCGGAACTCTTTACCCAGCCGCCGGCTCGGGCACCGGGGTTGAACGAAGCAAGTCCACGGCCGCGGAAAGGCCGTGACGGACCAGGACAGCACGCGCGCCATTTATTTTGCCATTGACTCGAGTGTTTGCAAAATTCCCGTGTCCCGCATTTCCTGAACCAAATGTTCCCTGGGCTGAGCTTGTTCCCAAATATGGCGGAAGAAGTAATCGCAGCCATCCGACGCATACCAGCCCGCAAGGTAGGAGTACGCATGTTCTTTGCTTTCTTGCCGGTCCGTGCGTGTCGGCTTATCTTGTCGCGAAGCCAACCAATCGGTAACCGTATTGGGACGGTCCGGGTGCGCTTTGCCAATGGCGTGGCAGACCAGGCGTTCGAGCGTCTGCTTGGACGGCAACCCTTTACGGGGGTTTGCGTCATGCGTACGGACATGCAGTAGAGCCACCACGCACTGAGATTTATCAGCTTTCTCGATCTGCCATTGCGGAACTTCTTGGCTACCGCTTTCCTGATACTTGATATTAGCTCTATTGAGGAGATGTCTTATTGATTCGGGCTTAATAAACGGGGATGAGCTGTTCGCGACGACAGACCCTTGGGGGTCCGTTGCGGTATCGTGGTCGGTGAAGACTGTTAAAAAGTCGATCTCCGGATGGACTCCAGAGGCAATCGCCCGCACGTTGTATTCGAAGGATTGCAATACCTGACTGACGCTTCCGCAGGGCAGGACGTGTATTTCATGGGATTCCCCCGCAACGGAGAAAACGTAAGCACCCTTTCCATACTTGGATGGTCGGCGATCCGCAGGTGCTGGCTCTTTGCATTGGCAATGGTGTTGGAAGAAGCCGGCAAGAAAAGAGCGGTCGTCGTAC
>JAKAYZ010000245.1 GCA_021816165.1 Planctomycetota bacterium
CCGCACCGCCGGCCTCAGTCTGGCCCAGGCCATTGTGGAACAGCCGGACCATATCTCAGCTCAGGTTTATCAGGATGCAGGTTGCGAGTATCTGGCAACATTGCTGTACATGGAAAGATCGGACCCCTGGTTATCGCCGCGTGCCGTATTTCCGCCGGGCGTCTCACTGGAAACGTATTGCACGCAAAACCATCCCCAATTTTGCCAGGCCATTGAAGAAAGTTACGTGGGAGCGTTGGATTGTCCACGTCTGACCGGTCTGCGTTCCATTGAAGATGTGGTGCGTGGGCACAAGGCGGTGGGGCGCTTTCGCGAAAATTTGTGGTTTTTGGTTGTCTATGATCGCAAGCCCGCCGGTGTCTTGCTGCTGGCAGAGGTGGAAGCACGGGATAGCCTGGAGGTGGTCTACCTGGGACTGGCCCGGGCCATGCGGGGCCGCGGCTTGGGCACGGCGCTCATGGAGTTGGCACTGCGGCAACTTGCGCCATCTTCACTGCGTGTCTGCTCGGTCGCGGTGGACGCCACCAATACACCCGCCCTGGCCCTTTACCGCAAGATGCGTTTTCGCAGAAAACACTCCCGTGATGTTTATATAAAACCACTCAATCCGGTCAGCCCTCCGGCCCAGGCCGGTTGCTTATAGCACGCGCTCAGTTACCTCCCGGCGGATGCGGGTGAGGAATTCATCCAGAGGCATACTTCCCAGATCTTCATCCTTGCGTGTGCGCACCGCAACTGAAGTGGTTTGTTCTTCGCGGGCACCAACCACCAGAAGATAAGGAATTTTCTGTTCGCGGGCGCGGCGGATTTTGGCTCCAATTTTGTCGTGATCGGCGTCCAGTTCGCAGCGGATTCCCGCCGCACGCAGCCGGCCATGGACCTGGCTTGCGTATGCGACAAATTTTTCACTGATGGAAAGCACCATCGCCTGCACAGGGCTTAGCCACAGGGGAAAAGCCCCCGCAAAATGTTCGATTAAAATACCGGTGAAACGCTCCATCGATCCGAAGGGTGCGCGGTGGATCATCACCGGCTGATGGCGGTTGTTATCACTGCCGATGTATTCAAGTTTGAACCGCTCCGGCAGTACGTAATCCAACTGCACCGTGCCCAGCTGCCAGCTGCGGCCAATGACATCTTTCACCAGAAAGTCCAGTTTCGGGCCGTAAAATGCTGCCTCGCCCAGAGCTTCCTGTGATGCAATACCCACCTCCCGTACCACCTTGCGCAGGGTATCTTCGGCCCGTTGCCACAAGGCCGGATCTCCAGCGTACTTGTCCGAGCCGGGACTGCGCAAGGATACGCGGCAATGGTAATCGTTAAAGCCCAGGGTCTTAAAAGCCAGCAGTACCATTTCCACGGTGGAACGCAGTTCCGCTTCAACCTGCTCGGGCGTGCAGAAAATATGGGCATCATCCTGGGTAAAGCCGCGTACGCGGGTAAGCCCGGAAAGTTCGCCGGACTGTTCAAAGCGGTACACGGTGCCGAACTCAGCCAGGCGGATGGGTAAATCACGGTAGCTGTGGGGTTCAGCGGAATATATCTGAATATGATGCGGACAATTCATGGGCTTAAGCAGATATTCACTTTCATCCCCGCTGTCGCGTTCCTTCATTTTAATGGTGGGAAACTGTGAATCTTTATAGTACGGATAATGGCCGCTGGTTTTGTACAGGTTGATATTCCCGATGTGCGGGGTGTACACGGCGCTGTAGCCGCGTTTATCAAGTTCCTGCCGCATGAAGGATTCCAGCTCCTGCCGTACGATTCCTCCCTTGGGCATCCACAAAATCAGACCGCTGCCGACCAATGGGGAGATGGTGAACAGCCCCAGACTTTTGCCGATGGTTCGGTGGTCACGTTTTTTAGCCTCCTCCAGCCGGGTCAGATGTTCCTGCATCTCCGCAGCGGTAAAAAAGGCCAGGCCGTAGACCCGTTGCAATTGTTGCTTGGTGGCGTCGCCATGCCAATAAGCTCCCGCGACGCTGGTAACTTTCACCGCTCCGATCCGGCCGGTGGATGGCAGATGCGGCCCGCGGCAGAGATCTTCCCAGTTCTGTCCCGGAATTCCGGTGGCGTAAAAGCTTAAGGCAACCGTGGCATCCTGGTCTAAGGCTCGCTGTGCATTATCCAGTTTATACGGGTTGTTCTCGGATTGAAGTTTTTTCAGAGCGGCCGCAGATGGAAGTTCATACCGGGTGAAGGGGCGGTTTTCAGCTATAATTTTGGCCATTTCCGCTTCAATGCGGGGGAAGTCATCGTCCCGAATCGGTTGGGCGAGTTCCATATCGTAGTAGAAACCTTCGTCCACCGGTGGGCCGTAGGCGAGTTTAACCCCGGGAAACAATCGCGTGATGGCTTCCGCCATCACGTGGGCGGTCGAATGACGCAGCAGGTACATCGCCTGCGGATCCGAGGTTTTCGCGGTGACAATGGCTACACTGCAATCACGTGTAATGGGCGTGGCCAGGTCGCAAACAGTGCCGTCGAGGACGGCTCCAATGGCATCGCGGGCCAGCCTTGGTCCGATGGATTGAGCCACCTCTGCTGGGGTAATGACCGGCGAATCAAACTGCTTTTTTGCGCCGTTAGGCAACGTGACGATGATCATAAGATTCATTCCAGTACTGGTGAAAGTTCGCTGCGGCCAGTTCGAGGGCATGTTATCGGTGGGGCGCATACATTTCAAGGCGGTGTCTGTTGTGTCCCACCCAGCTTGGGTTACAACTTGCGGTGCGGGCCGGTGCGGCGTAGCGGGGATTTACTTTACCAATCAGGCCGGGCCGGAATCCGCTATGCCCTCTGGCCTGCAAACCATTGGACCGTTTGTTCCAGGCCTTGCTGGAACCATACCACCGGTTCGTAGCCGATGAGAGTGTGCGCCAGAGTGATGTCGGCGAGGGAATCGCGCACATCACCCGGTCGAGCGGGCAGGTAATTTCTTTGGACCTGTTTCCGGAGAAGGCCTTCCATTTTTTCGAGCATGGCGTTGAGGCTGATATTTTCACCACAAGCGATATTCGTCACTTCCCCGGCCAGATTTCTCGTGGCAATGCCCGCGAGCATATTGGCTCGAACGACATTGGCCACATGGCAAAAATCACGGGTTTGTTCGCCGTCGCCGTAGATTGCGGGCGGCTCATTTCGCAAAATAGCGGTGATGAAGGCGGGAATAACCGCGGCATATTGGCTTTTGGGATTTTGACGCGGGCCAAACACATTGAAGTACCGCAGCGAGATGGTGGAAAGGCCATAAACCTGAGCATAGACCCGCGCGTAATATTCTCCGGTAAGTTTGCCAACGGCATACGGACTTTTGGGGGCGGGAAGCATGGTTTCAATTTTAGGTAACGTGGGGCTATCACCGTAGGCGGCGCTGCTGGCGGAATAGACGAAACGTTGAGCATTGGCCTGCCGGGCAGCCTGGAGCATATTCAGCGTACCCGTGATATTGACGTGGTTGTATTTGACCGGCGCATCCACGGAACCCGGGACGCTGCCCAAGGCGGCTAGATGAAAGACGATAGCCCGGCCGGTGGCGGCCTGTCCGCAGTCCGATGGATTGGTAATGTCACCTTCAATGAGGGTGATGTCGGGCAGAATTTCCTGCAGATTGGAACGAAAACCGGCGCTGAAGTTATCCAATACTGCTACCTTGGCTTGAGCCTCCAGCAGACCGCGTACGAGGTGTGAGCCAATAAAGCCCGCCCCTCCTGTTACTAAAACCGGTAAATTTTTATAGGCAGCAAAATCGCCATTCGGCATAGCCATGATCCTTGCAATACAACACGATACTCAAATTTCAGCCGGCGCTGATGACGCCCACGCTGCCTTGCCGACCCGCACCCGGCTTGACTTCAGGCCGGCCGATAGCGTAATAGTGCAGCCCCGCGGCGGCCACCCGTCCGCTGGCCAGGCAGTTGCGGCCGTCAAATACGTGCACGCCGCGCATCCACTGTTTGACACTGTGCCAATCAATGGTCACAAAGACTGGCCAATCGGTAATGAGCGCCACGGCATCAGCTCCACGTGTGCATTGCTCAAGATTATCGCACCAGCGGACCGTGTCTTTAAGAATAGCGCGGCTGTTCGGCATGGCTTGGGGGTCATAGACGCTCACGGTGGCATGGCCGGCAATTAGTGCGCGGACTATTTCAAAGGCGGGGGCTTCACGTACGTCATCCGTATCCGCTTTAAAGGCCAGACCCCACACCGCAATATGCGGCTGCTTAACGTTCGCCAGCACGTGCAGGATACGTTGGGAAAAGGCGGTTTTTTGTCGCTGGTTGGTCTTTTCAATTCCTTCCAGCAGGTGCGGCTGGAGTGAAAGGCGGTGCATTTGATGGACGAGTGCGGCGACATCTTTGGGAAAGCAGGAACCTCCATAACCAACACCAGCCTTCAGGAATGCAGGGCCGATTCGTTTGTCCGAACCAATACCCATGCGGACCGATTCAATGTCTGCCCCGACGGCCGTAGCCAGTTGGGAAAGCTCATTGATGAAACTGATGCGCATGGCAAGCATGGCGTTGGCTGCGAATTTGGTAAGCTCTGCACTTTGCCGACCCATGGAAAATATGCTGTAGCCGCGGTCGATCAGGGGTTGATAAATTTCGCGCAGAACAGAGAGTCCCTGGTTGGAACCGGCCCCGAAGATAATGCGGTCCGGCTGCATAAAGTCCTGAATGGCCGTCCCTTCACGCAGGAATTCCGGATTGTTAGCCACTTCCATGGGATGGGCGGCGGATTTTACCAGTGCTTCGACCTGGTCTCCGGTGCCCGGGGGCACCGTGCTTTTAATAACCAGCGTTTTGGGGCCGTTAGCGGCCGCAGCCACTGCTTTGGCCGCGGCAAAAAGCATGGTCATATCGTAGCCACCTTCCGCAGCCGGCGGCGTACCAACGGCGATAAATATCGTTTCGGAAGCGGCCACAGCGGCGGCGGTATCAGTGGTGAAGGAGAGTCGCCCGTTTTTCACTTCCGCCTGAATAAGTTCCGACAGGCCGGGTTCATAGATGGGCACTTTACCTTGACGCAGGCTTTCCACGCGGGCTTGGTCTACATCTACGGCGATAATGCGATGGC
>JAKAYZ010000246.1 GCA_021816165.1 Planctomycetota bacterium
TCAATTCCACGAAAAAATACATTGCACAATTGACAACCAATTGCAGCAAGAAAAGGTTGCTGCCTCTCCCCAACCCGGTGCCGTGTTCTTCGGCATGACTTCAGACGAGGTTGATGATTTCTTCCGCCGGCTCGACCAACTGGCAATGTTTGATTTGCTTTCGACCACCGAGGCCCACTTGAGAGCGGACTTTCAGAATCGTGTTCAGAAAAAAAGGAAAGATGCACTGTCAAGGGAGTTTCGGGATGCGGCTAAACAGCGACGGGGGAAGGTCCGGTTGGATGAGGATATTCTCGATAGTTGGAAAAAGCATCATCCGAAGCACAAGGCCTGCATTTGTGAATTCAAAGCAGCGCTAAAACTGCGGCACTGGTTGGCGCATGGCCGGCACTGGGTTCCCAAGCTTGGCAGAAGTTACACCAAATGGGTTGTGCGCGACATCTGCGATACACTTGCCAAGGCCCTACCGCCATTGCCTTGACCCATCCCAATAATCATCTGCGGTCGATCCGCCATTGATCCGCCATGATTTGCCAGATCGTAGCCGATTCGGCTATAATGCGGGGCTTGAAATCCGGCGGCGTAGCTCAGTTGGTAGAGCGCGGGATTCATAAGCCCAAGGTCTCCGGTTCGAGTCCGGACGCCGCTAGTAACAGTGCCGCAGGCGCGGAATGCGGTCCGCAGAGATATTAATTCCAGCCTGATATAAAGGCTGAATGAACAGAAACGAAAGGATCCATCATGAAAGAAAAAGTCCATCCCGATTACAATTTTGTCAAAGCCCATTGTGCTTGCGGCAACACGTTTGAAACCGGTTCGGCCTCCAAACGCATCGAAGTTGATATTTGCGGCGTTTGTCATCCGTTTTATACCGGCAAACAGAAATTTGTTGATACCGCCGGACGCGTGGAACGCTTCCAGAAAAAGTACGCGAATTTTGATGTAAAAAAGGCCATGCAATCCACCAAGTAGCACAGGCTTGTCGAAAACTTGAAACGTCGTGTCCGCCGCAAGGTTGGGCGCGACGTTTTTTATTGATCCGTTCACAGCTACACCGACGGGGGGATGCCCGCATGGTGGTACGGGCTTTCCAGCCTGCTCGATCTGATCTGTGTGAGCGGTTACGTTCTTACTGATGCGGATTAATCAAATTGCCGCGCAGGCCTTTGGATTTCAGGAATTGGCGATATGTCAGACACGGTGCGCACAAAGGGTCATGAACTGGTGCTGAGAAAGCTCCACGGCATGAATGAGCGGCAGGGGGCCGTACAACGTGAACTGGAAGAAGCCGGTGCAACCACCAACTCCGCCAGACTGGTGGAATTATCACGCGAAAACGGGCGGCTGGAAAAAGCGCTTACCCTGTATCGCACCTATCTCAAGCTTCATGCCGATGCCGTAGAAGCCCAGCAGATCGCGGATGACGCCGCGGAAAACCAGGACTTCCGTGATCTGGCGGCGGCGCAGTTGTTGGAACTCAATCAGCAAATCGATCCCTTGCTGGATCAGTTGCTGGATGAATTTCTCGCCGGCCAGCGAGGCAGTTTCGATTCCATGATGCTGGAAATTCGCGCCGGCACTGGCGGAGATGAAGCCGCATTGTTTGCCAGGGATCTCGCGGATATGTATCGGCGATTTAGTGAAAAAAACAACTGGCGCTTTGATGTGCTGGATTTTTCCGCCACGGAACATGGAGGCTTTCGCGAATTCATCGCCAACGTCCGTGGCTCCGGCGTCGTGGAATTGCTGGCCATGGAATCCGGAGGCCACCGCGTACAACGTGTGCCGGAAACGGAAACGCAGGGCCGCGTTCACACCAGCGCCGCCACCGTGGCAGTCCTGCCGGAACCAGACGTATCCGCCATTGAAATAAATCCCGCGGATGTTCGCGAGGATGTTTCGCGGGCGGGCGGGCCGGGCGGCCAGAATGTTAATAAAGTCGAGTCCGCCGTGCAATTAACGCATCTGCCCACGGGCATTACCGTGCGTATGCGCGATGAGCGCAGCCAACATAAAAACCGGGACAAAGCCTGGCGCATCTTACGATCCCGGGTTTTTGAATTCTTTGACCAGCAGCGTCGCGCTCAGCGTTCCGATGCACGCCGTGAAATGATCGGCAGCGGTGATCGCAACGAACGCATCCGCACCTATAACTTCCCCCAGAATCGCCTGACCGACCACCGCCTGAACCGCAACTTCCCGCTGGAGAACATCGTCGCCGGCGAAATGTCCGACCTTTTACTGGCCCTGCGTGACCTGGCCCGCGAACGCCAACTCGAATCCATGCTCGATTCCACAACCCCCTCCCCATAGTCGCTCCTATGCTGCCCCGCCCGGGAGCACCGGATGATGAATCCGGTGGTTGATCCAGTGCCGCCAACCAACCCGCGATTTATCACCACAGTGCCCTATGCCGCGACGCGACCCAACAGGTCAAACATCACGCCGTCGCATCCCCGCCATTACTCGGAAAGGCTCCTGGAAGTGCGACAATCCCGCGATTGTCCACCCCAAGCCACAAGATGATGTGCATTATTTGCAATAGTTGAATATAGTGTGTCCCATACAGCGACTGGTGAAACCCCAATGTCATAGACAACAGCGGGACGTGGAAAGCATTATGACACTGACACCATACCACGCAAAATATTTCGCCCACGAATTAACGCGTAAACGGCAACCGCAGGGACTCGACAGGCTTTCGATGGCGCTATTTGACGCCAGTGTGGATCTGAATCCGCCGCCTTTATTGTCCTCCTGGCCGTTGTCTGCATTGACGAGGGGAAAATGACCGTGCATTATGTCCGTGAGCCGTTCGACAAGGAACCGGATTTTAAGGCCACTAGCGTAAATTATGATCTGGAAAAGCTATTGACCATGGCACGGGAACCGGCATGAAAATGAGAACGATACTACGCTCCGCCCCGGCCGCGTCAGCACCAGTCGCAGCAAACGCATTGGCACAAGTCGACTTCGATGAGATACTTGCCTTGATCCAGGCCGCTCGCACGGGCGCTGTCGCCGCCGTCAATACGGCCTTGATTGACCTGTATTGGTCGATTGGTGAGTATATCAGCCGGAAAATAGCCGCCGATGGATGGGGACAGGGGACTGTGGCGGCCTTGGCTGAATATATCCAGCGCCGAGAGCCTAATGCCCGCGGTTTTTCGGCCCAAAATCTCTGGCGGATGCGCCAATTTTTCGAGACCTATCGCAGCCGGCCAAGACTCTCAGCACTGGTGAGGGCATTATCGTGGACTCACAACCTCCTCATCATGGGCCGAAGTAAGCGGAATGAAGAGAGGGCGTTTTACCTCCGAATGTGTGTTCAGGAACGATGGAGCAAGCGACAACTTGAACGGCAGCTTGCTGGCGCCCTATTCGAACGGGTCGTCCTTTCCCCCGCAAAACTCGCACCACCGGTGAGAGAAATTCATCCCGCCGCCGCAGCGGTCTTCAAGGACAGCTATCTCATCGAGTTCCTTGGGCTGCCCAAGGGCCATTCCGAAGCCGATCTTCATGACGGCCTGGTCGCCAAACTCAAGGATTTTCTGATCGAGTTGGGGCGTGACTTCTGCTTTGTCGGCAGTCATTACCCAATCCAGGTCGGCGGCCGGGATTTCGAGATTGATCTGCTTTTCTTTCACCGTGGCCTGAATTGTCTGGTGGATATCGAACTGAAAATTGACGAATTTCAGGCCGAGTATCTCGGCAAACTTGAGTTTTACCTGGAAGCGCTGGACCGGGACGTGAAAAAACCGCATGAGAATCCCGCTATTGGCCTGCTGCTGTGTGCCACCAAAGATCACGAGGTGGTCGAGTATGCCTTAAGCCGCTCTGTTTCACCGGCCTTGGTTGCGGAGTACCAAACCCGCCTGCCAGATAAGAAACTGCTTCAGGCGAAACTGCATGAGTTCTATGAGTCAACACGCCGCCAGGCTCGGCTGCCCAGCAAGCCTGCCTCCGCACGCAGAAAACAACGAGGGGCCAAACCGGCAAGGAAGAATAAGAAATGACCTACCGCAAAAAACTCATTGAAGTGGCCCTGCCGCTGGAGAAAATTAAACTTGCCTCAGCGCGCGAAAAGGAGCCGTTCATACGGAACCATCCCCGTGCGATGCATATATGGTGGGCACCTCGCCCGTTGGCGGCCTGCCGCGCTGTACTCTTTGCCGCGATGGTGGATGATCCTGATTCTGATCCACAGTTCCGCAAGTCGGACGGCACGGTGGATGTGGAACGCGCCGGGATGCGGCGGGCTGAACTGTTCAATATCATTGAAGAACTTGTCAAATGGGAAAACTCCAATAACGAAAAGGTGCTCAATCAGGCCCGCGCTGAAATTGCCGCTTCCATCGCGTCGGCAAAAGTTTACGACTCCAAGCAATGGTCGAGGCATCAGACTATCTGCGGCGACTCCGTATGGAATTTTATCTCACGCCTGGCCAAGCCCGCCTCGGTGAATCAATTCCTTATTGCGCACGCGCCGCCGGTGCTGGATCCCTTCTGCGGTGGCGGCAGCATTCCATTGGAGGCTCAGCGGCTGGGGCTGCGGGCCTTCGGCAGCGACCTTAACCCGGTGCCCGTGCTGATCACCAAAGCCCTCATTGAAATACCGCCGAAGTTTGCGGGCAAAGCGCCGGTGAATCCGGAATCTAACATGAGACTCGAAGACGGCTGGACCGGTGCCCAAGGCCTGGCCGAAGATGTGCGTTACTACGGCCAATGGATGCGGACGCCGCTGCCGCTGGTAGTTCTGGTCCTCTCGCAAACCTCGCAGCCCTGCAAGGGACGAGCGGCCGCGAGGTGCCAGCGGATTCCTCGGGCGGCACCGGTCAGCCTGGCACGAGGCAGGCAGTGCCGCAACTCCGCCGTTTCCACGGGTCCGTCAAGATTGACCCGTTGCGGCTGGGACGTGACGCTGCACGCATCGCCGAAGAGGTTGTCCAGCACCTGACCGGCTTGCTGGGAGCAAACGTCGAAATCACCTTGGAAATCCACGCCGATCTGGCCGAAAACGTTTCGGATAAAACCATCCGCGACGTGACCGAAAACTGCCGGACATTGAAATTCGAGAC
>JAKAYZ010000247.1 GCA_021816165.1 Planctomycetota bacterium
CCGCTTGTCATCCCAACCATCGGGCTTTGCCCCGGTATCCGCCGGCAATTCTATCGTCATTTATCACAGGCGTAAAAATGCGCCGCGACACTGCATGAATTTCCGCCGCCGCCGGGCGCCGACCGGCCGCGCCAAACCGCCTCTGTTCCGCTATAATTGTCGGATAAACCCGATGGTTTCCGCAGCGAGATTTTCCATGCCCAATCCCATGCTGGCTTATTTGATCCGTAAAAAACAGGTCTCCCGCCGCCGAAAAATTCTGGCCCTGATAATCGCCGCGACCGTGGACGGCCTGCGCCTTATGTGCGGCGGCGTCATCGGCTTTCTGGATCCGCTGGATGATCTGGCTGATTTCGTAACCGCCTTGTTGCTGTGGCTGGTGCTTGGTCCGTCCTGGGCCATGGCCGCCGCACTGATCATTGAATTGATCCCCGGCCTGGGGATATTTCCCTCCTGGACGGCCCTGGCCCTGGTGGTGCTGGCCATGCCCCAGCCCGCCGTTGATACCGCCGACGCGCCGCCGGACGGTGCGGAAAAACATCCGACGCATTGAGTGGGGCGCTTTTATTTGGCCGTTTTGGCCGCGGGCCGGCCTTCCTTTGTCTCCGCTTTTGCCTCCGGCTTCGCCGCGGCTTTATCCGCCGATTCCGGCTTGGGCATGCGCTTGGCCAGAATTTTTTCCCGTATTTCCACCGCCGCCTCCGGGTTATCCTTCAAATATTGCCGCGACTGTTCGCGCCCCTGCCCCATGCGAATCGGACCGTAACTGAACCACGCGCCGCTCTTTTCCACAACGTTGTCGTTCACCGCCAAATCCAGCAGATCACCCTCGTAACTGATGCCGCTGTCAAACAAAATATCAAATTCCGCCTCACGGAACGGCGGCGCGATTTTATTTTTCACCACTTTGGCGCGAACATGGTTGCCGATGGCCGCATCACCTTCCTTGATGGTGTTCACCCGGCGGATATCAATGCGCACGGAACTGTAAAACTTAAGGGCCCGCCCGCCCGTGGTGGTTTCCGGATTGCCGAACATCACCCCGATTTTTTCCCGTATCTGATTGATGAAAACAATCAGTGTTTTGCTTTTGGACACCGCGCCGGTAAGCTTGCGCATCGCCTGGCTCATCAGCCGCGCCTGCATGCCCATCGAAGCGTCGCCCATTTCCCCTTCAATTTCCGACTTTGGAATCAGGGCGGCGACGGAATCCACCACAATCACATCCACCGCGTTGCTGCGCACCAGCAGTTCCACAATTTCCAGCGCCTGCTCGCCCGTATCCGGCTGGCTCACCAGCAAATTCTGCAGGCTCACACCCAGCCGCTTGGCCCAGGATGGATCCAGCGCATGTTCCGCATCCACAAATGCCGCCACGCCCCCGGCTTTCTGCGCCTCGGCTATGACGTGCAGGCACAGCGTCGTCTTGCCGGACGACTCGGGGCCGAACACCTCCACGATCCGCCCGCGCGGCAGACCCTTGCCGCCCAGGGCGATATCCAGCCCCAGCGATCCGGTCGGAATGCCTTCGATTTTCAGCGCTGTCGCGCCATCCATCGTCATGATGGCGCCTTTGCCGTAGGTCTTTTCAATTTGAGAAACGGCCCTTTCCAACGCCTGATCCCGCGGGTTGCCCGATGAGGAATGGGAAGAACCGGTAGCAGTGGCCATCGCGGACATGGATATCTCGCTTTTAAGAACTCGAAAAATATCGCCCGAACCAGCGCCCGGGCTGAAATTCATGGTACCTAACTTTTGGCTAACGTCAAGCCCGGCGATCGGGATATTTTTCGCCGCCGCCGCCAGCTCTTCCATTATCCCGCCGTGCCCGCCAGCAGCCAGTCAACCGCGCCGGCAAAACCGTCCTCACCGTTGGACGCAGCCACATGCCGTGCAATCTTTCGCAATTCCGCCGCGCCATTTCCCATCGCCAGCGGCACCCCGGCGGCGGAAAGCATCGGCATATCATTAAATCCGTCGCCAATGGCCGCTGTCTGCCGCAATTCAATCCCCATGATGGCCGCGAGGCGGCGCAATCCATGCCCTTTGTCCGCCCCGAATTGCGTAATATCCAGATAATGCGGCTGCGAGCGGCTGGCGCTTAACTCCCCGCCCAAAGCCGACTGCAAAGCCGCTTCACACGCGATCAATTTTGCCGGCTCATCGCTGACGCCCGTGATTTTAATCAGATCCGCTGGCGGCGCCGCGCCGCTCCACACGCCATGCGGCCCATGCCCCACCGTCGCCGATTCCCGGGCCACAAAAGCCCCCGCCAAATCGCTGACATACCAGTGCGAAAAATCGTGCAGCCACACATCCACGCCGGCCTGCCGCAAAAGCCCCATCGCCTGCCGCGCCGCCGGCGGCGGCAATGTATGGTACTCCAGCGTACTTAAATTCGGCCACACGATCTGCGCGCCGTTAAACGCCCCGACCGGTTCGCTGATACCCAGTGCGGAAATCAGCGGCGGCAATCCGTCGGCGGACCGCCCGCTGATAATCGTAAAGCGAATGCCGGCCGCCCGCAGCCGCTCAACGGCCGAAATCGTGCCCGCCGCAAGGCGTTTGTCCGGCGTCAGCAGCGTTCCATCCACATCCGAAATCAACAACTTGATGGACGGGCGGCTTGTCATCAATGGCATCCTTCACTACGCGTCACATCCGACCATCCTATCAGAAATCCACGCCGCTGCGCCCGGCTGAAAAGAAAAGGCCCGGCGAAAAATCGCCGGGCCTTCATCATCAAACGGATATTGTCAACCGGGTGGTTATCAGAACTTCACCTGGAACTGCACCTGGCCGATAATATCGGAAGTGTTGATCACTGAACCGATATTCGGGCTGGTGTAGGCCGCGTTGGGCAGGTAGGTCACCGCGGTCTGAATCTTGGCATTTTCGCCGAAGATGTAATAGTTCAGGCCTGCGGTATATTCCATGGACTGCTTGCCCCGGCCGTCCGTGGTCAAGTCGCCGATGCGACCGGCAATTTCCCACTGGTGCGGCACCAGGAAGTAGCCGACTTCACCATAAGCGCCAAGCTGCCAGATGCTGCCCGTGCCATAGGTGCTGTAAATGGTGGGTGTGCTGTTGCTGGCGCCCGGCGTGGCGGCATTATACTGCTGGAAATAAATGCTGCTGTTGAAGGCAAAGCCGCGGTATTTCACGTGGCCGTCAACCGTGCCGCGATACAGCGTACCGCTGGCGGTTTCGCCGCCCAGGAATCCGCCGTTCGGCGAGGCCAGGCCCGCCAGGGCCAGCGAATTCTGCGGAGACGGATATACGCCGGCCGAAGAGTTCTGCTCTTCATAACCGGCCGCCGCACCGATCGCCCAGACCAGGTGCTTGTGCCAGGAGACATCCGGCGAATCCACAAAATCGCCGTTGTTGCCGGCGCCGGCGAATTGCACGCGTCCGTAGAAACCAAACCGGTTGTCCAACTGGAAGGTACCGGCGCCCGTTACGTTGGCCGAGCCGTCCAAGTTGTTGGCCTTGGAACCATTGTTCACCTGAACATCATAAAACAGGGTGTTCTTGTTCAGATTGCCGGACACATCCAGCGCCAGGGAACGCACCGGATCAAACGGGGCTTCACTGGCCGCAAACTCCGGAAATTCCGTTCCGGAAGAGTAGTATTCAACGTGGGTGAACGGCACGAGCATTGAACCGGCGCGAATCATGAAACCGGGGTTGAATTCATAGCCGATCCAGGTATCCAGAATCTGGAACGTGTTGCCCAGACCGACGTTGCTGGAACCATCCGCAAAATCACCGGAAATTGAATAAATAACGTTCTTAAACGCATTGCCGGACAGAATCAGCCGGGCGCGGCGGAAATCAAAACCGCTGCTGTTGCCGAACGGGCCGGCAGCCGGGCCGCCGCTGACGGTGTTGTTATTACCCGCCGCGGACTTGGAATAGGTGTAACGCACCTGCATGTAGCCGTTGATGTTAAGCTGGAAAGCCTTGTTGGCGCTGCGGATATAAAAGCCGTTGTCATAGCCGGCCTGCAGCTGCGAATCCATGTACTGCGATTCCTGCCTGGATTTGGCCAGCACATCCTTCACCATCGCCCGCACCTGATCCGCCCGGGCCTTGCTCATCCAGTCGCTGTTCTGATGATGCTGCACCTTGGCCAGCTGCGCTTTTAACGCCTCAATTTCCGCCTGAAGCTGCGTATTGGTCACCGCCGCGCCCTGCCCGCCGGTTGCCGCATGCGTCAGCCCTGCCATGCCCAGGCCAGAAATAATTGCCGCAACAGCCGCCATCGCCCGGCCGGCGCCGCGGGATTTCTTCTGCGAGATCATCCTCATGAAATTCTCCTTTTAGTATTGAGGAAGCCAAATGCACGATTCTCGCCAAAGACCGTCTTGGGCGATCAGCCGTTCAATAAGACGCGGTGCATTATCCGGACGCCTGTTAAGACAGCATTAAGACAGTGTTGGATGTTTAATAAACAGGCAATAAAGGAAGAATTTAACATGAGCTTAACGGCGTGCTAACGAAACGCTCACATATCTGGCGAATCCGGCCCGCGCGCAACAAAAAACCCCGCCAACCGGTAAGGCTGGGCGGGGCATTGGGAGGAGAATCCATGAGTTTTGTCAGCGGTTGCGGCTCATTTTTCAGTTGACGCTGTGCTGCACAAACACAAAGCGTTCCGATCCATCCGCGCTCCGCAGGGTCATGCGCACGCCGGTCTTAAGGTCCACCTTGTGAATGACGCTGGAAAACTGCGCCGGCGAATTCACCGGCTGCCCCTGCACGCTGAGCACCAGGTCGCCGGGACTGATCCCCACGCTCGCGGCCACGCTCCCGGCATTCACACCGGTCACCAGCACGCCGCGCGGCGCCGCAAGCCCGTATTTTTTCGCCGCCGCCGGGCTGATCGCGGAAACCGTCATCCCCAGCGAAGAAGACTGCGTCATCGCCGGGCCGCCGCCGCCGCGCATGGCCAGCATGCCGCGGGTGGCCGGCTGCGTACCCACCGGCAGGCTAAGCGTCACGTCCTTGCCGTTGCGGAATATGGAAAGATGAACATCCGTACCGGGATGCGTGGCGGCGATT
>JAKAYZ010000248.1 GCA_021816165.1 Planctomycetota bacterium
GGCTTGTTTTTGGGCGGCAGTTAATTGCCGGCGGGTGAGAGCAATTTGTTGTTGGAGCTTTTGGGCCTGGGATGGACTGTTTTTCTTCTGGTCCAGGGCCAGGGTCTGTTTGGCTGCGGCGATTTTGATCGCGGTTTGCCGGGCGAGCTTGCTGAAATCAGCGGCTTGGCGCTGTAGCTTTAGGATTTGGCGGCGAAGGTGGCCGTTGGCCCCGTTGAGATTGAGCGTGGCCCGGGCGCGCTTGCCCAGCAGGTGGGCGTAGGCAGCCTCGGTGGCGTGGGCCTGGGCGAGTTGGGCCTGGGCTGCGGCGAGCTTGCGTTTTATTTTTGCCAACTGCGCCGCCGCCTGCGGATTTCCGGCCGAACCGCTGGTGATGGCGATAATGGCCATGATGAAAATGAGCAGTCCGATGGTGCAGGCCAGCACATCCAGAAAGGAGAAATTAAAGAGGTCTACGCGGCTGCGGCCGCGACCTTCGATTCTCATTTGGTGCCCCCGGATCGAAGCAGAAATTTCCAGCGGCGCGGCGCCGGCTCGTAGCCGTAACGGATGCCGCTTGGCACATTCCTTTTGGCACGATTGAAATTGTTAACTCCGGTGGAAAACACCCAGAAGATAATCAGCGGGGAACGACGGTTGGCCAACTGGGCCACCGCCCGCCCGTAAGCCGAGGTGGAATCTGTGATGGCATTTCCCGGCGTGGTGGCCCCGACGGTGGCCCCTCCGCCGGCGCTGATGTGCAGCACGGCCAAGCCATGCCTTTCGCAGAGTACGTGCATAATATGAAAGTGGCGGGCGGCGTGTGGGTGAGCGGGTTCAAACAAGATGCGGCTGGCGGCATTGCGTTTGCGGGTGGTGGCAATATCCTGCTGGAGTGTGGCCAGCCGCCCCATTTCCCGGGTGAGTTTTGCGCGCAGCGTGTTGAGCGTGGCCAAGGTTTGCTGGCGGTAAACGACCTGCTGGGCATCAATTTGTGCCTGCACCCGAGCCAGGTGGCTGGTTTGCAGGGCGGCGTTGCGGGCGGCATTGACGGCGGCCCGGCGGGCCGCGCTGCGGAGGGCCAGTAAATGCGGATTGCGCCGGTCCGGCATGGCCAGCAACTGGGCCGCCATGGAAGCGGAAATGGCCGCGGTGCTGCGGATTTGATTCTGCGTGTTGTGCAGGGCTTTGGTCTGGGATTTGATGATGTGTTTATAGTCCGTCAGTGGGCCGGTCGATTGCAGGATAAATATCATCACCAGAATGAAAATCAGCAGGCCAATGGTGCAGGCCAGTACGTCCAGAAAGGAAAAATTAAATATGTCAACCTGTCGCGAACGCCTTGCCCGGCCCATGGGTCAGCCCTCCGCCGGTGAGGGCTGGTTGGCCGCAGCGGGGCCGGCGGCAACCGCGGCCGGGGCCGGTAGGGGCGGCGGTGTGCCGGCGATGCCGGTCGCGTGCTGGGCGGCGAGTACTTCCAGGAGTTTTTGGATATTTTGGAAAAGGCGGCGGTTGTCATCGGCAGTAGGTTGGTCATAGCCCAAGGTGGCCTTTTGGAGCAGGTTTTCGGCGCAGTACCCGTCTATGGCGGCGAGGAGGTGGTCTTCGCGGCGCTGTACAATGCTCATGATAAACATCAGGATCAGGCTCAGGGACAGGGCCAGCATGGTGGTTTGAAAGGCCTGGCCCAGGCCATAGGTTACGCCCTTGAGCGAATGGCGCAGGCCGTGCAAGTTGGAGGCGGTTTGAATAAGCGTGCTGAAATGCTGCACGCCCGTGCTGATTCCCATGACCGTGCCCACAAAGCCCAAAACGGGAATGGCCCAGATAATAAAACGGGGCGCGGCATAACTGGATTCCATTTCGCTTAGGTCTGTTTCCGCCCGGTAGCGCAGCAGATCGTCGAGCTTTTCCGCGGTGCCCAATTGGTTAAAACGCATCAGAGCCTGGCGGATGCGGGCCACAAGCAGCCGGTTTTTCTGGCGGTGGTCAAGGCGTTGGATACGGGTGAGAATTTTGCGGCTGGTGGGGGCGTCGATCACCTGGTTGTGTTCGAGGGGAAGCAGTTCGAGGTCGAAGGCGGCAAATTCGCGGTTGAGCGCGGGCAGCTTCAGCACCAGCATCCAGAACGCGCAGAAGAACAGCAGCACGCACACGTACGGAACCCACCCATGGTGAAAAAACAGGTAATAGAGCGTGGATTGCGGCGGCAGCAGCAGGGGAGCCAGACCCAGAAAGGCAACGGAACAAACGACGGCCAGGCCGATGGCAGCCATGGTCCGACGGTCGGAAAATAAGCCGTAGTTGCGCCGGGGCAGCACCGGGCCGTCGCAGAATTCGCAGCGCGCGGCCCGGGTTGCGGGATCAATTTTGAGTTCGCTGCCGCAGGTTTTACAGGTTGTAATGTTCATCTATGTTCTCCTGAAAGCGGATCACTTTCCGTTGGCCCCGGGCAGTGGAAAGGCGAAACGCGGTGGGTGGTTCGGGGCAGGGTTTTGGCCCGGTGGTTGCCGCATTGATGGCACACGGCGGTGGTGGACCGAGTGCGGCTGGGCCGCAGACGGGGGTAAACCGGCACGCTGCGCGGGCGGAAAGTTTGGGAGGGGGCGGCGTGTGTGTCCAAAAGTTTTGCGCCGGGCGGAGAATTTAAGGGATTGTGGCACAAAAGGCCCCTTTTCCGCTTTCGCAACAGCAACCGTTTACAACTGGACTTAAATTAACGCGCGGCCCATGTTTGTCAACATGGCCATGCACGGGCCAGCGTGCCGAATGCCGTGGGCGGAAGGTTATTCCCCCTTGCGGTGCCCTTGCGTTTCCGCTGATCCGGGCGTATTGTTCGCGTTATAAATGCGTCTTTGGCCTGTGCGGTTTCCGGATGAGGCGGAATGCTCGCCGGGCCAGCAATTGTTCAACGCGTCGGGTGGTATTTTGATCGCTGCGGCCAATCGGGTGGTGGCCGCCGAGATGGCTTTCCGAACAGGGAGCGTAATATGTCGATGTTGACCGGTGACCAGAGCGCGGCCAATGCCGCGGTGAAGCGGTGCGTGGGCTGCGGTATGGACGTTGCCAATTTGCCGCGGACCAAGGATGGGCAGGGGCATTATTACTGCGATCCGTGCGCGGTGGCGCGGTTTGGCGCTGTGGCGGCTGGGACGGTGGCCGGGCCCAAGCCGGTGCTGCGTCTGCTGGCCAAAATCACATGTCCGCACTGCTGGCACGTGTGCCGGCCGGAGGACGTATTGTGGGTGAGTTCCCACCCGGACCTGATGGGCGATCCGGTACTGGGGGACGATCATCCGGCGCGGTTTTTGCCGAGCCGTTTCACGGTGGGGGGGCAGGCGCTGGATGCGCGTGGGATGGCCTGTCATCGCACGGCGTGCCCGCGGTGCCATCTGCGGATTCCGCGGGAAGTGGTGGAAAACCATCCACTTTTTGTATCGGTCATCGGCGGGCCGGCCAGTGGAAAGTCCAACTTTCTGGCGGCCATGGGGTGGCAGTTGAGGCAGACCCTGCCATCCCAGTTTGCTTTGGCCTGGCTGGATATTGATCCGGAGGCGAACCACCTGATCAACGGTTACGAGGAGCAGCTTTTTTTGACCTCCGACCCGGATGCCCTTACCTACATCGCCAAAACCGAAGAACAGGGCGATATTTATGACGTGGTGAAAATCGGCGGGCAAAGCACGGCATTCACGCGGCCCTTTCTGTTTTCGCTGCGGCCTACGCCGGAGCACCCGCATTTCCATCAGGCCGGGAAGATGGCCCGGGTGCTGTGCCTGTATGACAACGCGGGCGAAAGCTACCTGCCGGGGGCGGATTCGCCAAGCCGGCCGGTGACGCAGCACCTGGGCAAGGCGCAACTGATTCTGTTTTTGTTTGATCCGACGCAGGATCCGCGCATGCGCGCCAAATGCAGTCCGGTCAGCAGCGACCCGCAGCTGAAGGCCGGCCGCAAAACCGTGCGCCAGGAAACGCTGCTGAGCGAAGCCGCGGGCCGGCTGCGGCGGTATTCGGGCCTTGGCCCGCAAGATCGGATCGATCGGCCACTGTTGGTGCTGGTCAGCAAATCGGATATCTGGGCACCGCTGCTGGATGAAGATATTGTCACGGAGCCGGTGGTGGCGGCGGCAGGCGGGGGGCGGGCGGGGTTGGATGTGGCACGGGTGGAGCGTGTTTCCGGAAAGGTCCGCCAGTTGTTGCTGGCGGTAACGCCGGAAATTGTGGCCACAGCCGACGCGATTGCCAAGAATGTGGTGTACGTGCCGGTTAGTTCGCTGGGGCATGCCCCGGAACCGCACCCGAACGCGGAAAATCTGCTGGCGATCCGGCCACGTGATATCCGGCCGCACTGGGTAACGGTGCCGGTACTGTATGCATTGGTGCGGTGGACCACCACCGGCATGGTGCCGGCAGCGGCGCGGGGCTGATAATCCGCTCCAGCGGCAATGGCAGCAGGAACGGAGCAGGAGGAGCGGCGGGCGTGAAGACGCAGCGGGGAATACACCATGGCCATGGAACTGATTTATACTTCCGCCCCCAAAGGGCTTCGGCCCGGCAGTGTGGGTTTTTGCACGGTGGCCATGTCACGCGACATGCCGCCGGGCTTGGTTGCGGCACTGGAGGGTCTTAGTGGGTACCGGCCCATATTTGCGGCCCAGGACGGGCGCTACGCGGAAAACCCGGTCAACTTCAGCCATTACCTGCTGCCGGAGCGCGGGCGGATGCTGCGTGTGCTGGCCCGCATTGGTCCGGCGGCGGCGGATTATACGGGGCGTACCAATAAACTGGCCCACTTTATTGTGCTGGAGCCGGCGGAGTGTACGGCGGCCGGTCCGGCGTGGCTGTTGCGGCAGCCGGGGCTGATGCGGGAAACGTGGACCGGAGAGCCACAATGGCTGGACCAGCCGCCAGTTCTTGCGGCAGGTGATACGGCCGCGGCCCGGTGTGCGGCATGGGAGCGTGTGACCGGCGATGCCGGCTGGGCCGGCGAGCTGCTGACGCGGTTTTGCAATCGCCCCGAGGAGCCGGTGCATATTCTATGCAACCCGGAAACGCCCACACTGGAACTATTTAGATCGGA
>JAKAYZ010000249.1 GCA_021816165.1 Planctomycetota bacterium
GGGCAGGGTTGATGGCAGCGCGGTTTGCGCGGCCGAATCGCAACCCCACACACCGGCGATACCGGTGTTGTTGCGGGAAACGTCGGCATAGGCGTAGGTGGCACTGCCGGGGATGCTGGTCGGTACGGCGACCGTCATGGAATCTACGATGATGGAGGTCGATGAGCCACCACCGCCGCCCGAACCCCCTCCACCACCACCCGGCCCACCGCCCGGCCCACCGCCCGGCCCACCGCCTGGCCCACCTCCGCCGCCCGAACTGCTGCCTCCACCAACGTTGTTACGGACTAACTCCACGGTAATCGGTCCCGGCGAAAGGGTCGATGAGTTGGTCAAAATAAATCCGTCGCCGGCGCTGGACGCTGCACTCTTATACGACCCACCGGAATAGCACACCACGCCGAGATACTTGTTCGTCCCGGATTGATAGCCATACAGCGTCTCGCCACTCAGGCTGATGGTAATAGTCGAGCCGGACTTCGGAATAATTTTCCGGTCGTAATCAGATAGCGGCAGGGCGGTGCCGCCGGGAAATGGATTTGCCAGTTCAACCGCCCAGTCGGCTGCAATAACCGAGCCGCTTTTCCAGCCTAACTTTACATCAACCTCGTTTATAAAGGGTTGAGCGGTGTTTCCTGCGTAGCCCTGCCCGCCTGTATTCACGGTAAGCGAGGCTGAAAGGGTGCCCGCCGACGTCGGGACCGTCAGCGCACCGGAAGATGACAGAAAGGCCGGCGAACCGCTGTAGCCGGTAGAATCTAGACGATAAGTCATGTAATCAACCAGCCAGGCACACGCGTGCGCGGGTCTGTAGCCACACGCGATAAGCGTATTATAAATTTGCTGTGAAAATGTGCTGAAGTTTGAACTGCTGATCGACTCATTCAAATTGAGCCGGGTGGGCGGGACGGAACTGCTGGAAGATAAATTCAGCGGTGCCACATCACGCGTGTAGCTGATGGTGGTATACATGTTCCGCCACGGCTGCGCAATGTAATAGGGGTAGGTGGATTGGGTGGTATAGCCCAGCGTGTTCGTGGCCAGCATAATGGGACGGGTGTAGTAAGGCGTTCCGTAAACCCCGCCACCTTGGGTCAGCAGATCGGCCGTTGAATTGACGTTAAACAGATCGGCGGCTGTACCGCCATTGCCACCATTGCCGGCCCCTTCCTGCTCATAATCGTCGATGACTTCATCCTGCCAGTTGAGCGGATCATAGTTGCTGCCGGTCACCAATGTGCCGCCACGCCCAATGGTGGTGGACGTGCCATTCTGCAGATATGACGGATTGTCCGAACTGGAATAACTGACCCCCGGCGCGTTAAGAATCGGGCATGAGGTGGGGTACTCGCCAAAGATGCCGGCCGGATCGATGGTGCCAGCGCTGTCGGCAGATGGAATCCACCCTGTATTAAGATTCAGCCGCGCCGAGGTATCTACCACGCGGACGGCAAACCGGTATCGGGCTCCATTGGGGGCACGCAGCGGCATAAGGTTCCACATTGAATCGCGGGTTCCAAAGGGATAGGGTAGTCCTGGGACGGACGTATCAACGGATGGAATCGTCACCGACGCATTCGGCACATTCACCTCGGCAACGCCATCGGGTGCGGCGCTTTGCGCCGACGACTGATAGCTGATGTCATACAACCCGTCGTTGGGATCATACAGATAGGGTCCCAGTTCACTTATCAGCGGTTGATGGGATGCTGACAGATTAAGCTGCGTCCAATTCGAGCTTGAACCGCTGAATGTCGCACCGGACTGATGCGCCGTGACGCAAACGTAAACATTTTGCGTAGCCGGTACCGTGGATAAATTAACTTGCAGCACCGTCGTGCCGGGCAGATAAGCTGTGTAAGGTTCCCACGGGGCGATATTGGTAAGCCACGGCTGCGTATTGACCAATTGCGATCCGCCGGTCATTGTCTGGTAGAACGGTTGGGGGGCGGTGGGGGTGCAGGCAGTAACGCTGCCCGCGCGCGGACAATCCCAGAGGCGGGCAATATGCGAGTCGGGCGTGTAGACACCGTTGGATGGATCATAAATGCCGATCGCCAAAGTGTGGCCGTTGTCGTCCAGCGTTTCATTGAGCATGGCACCGGTCAGTGTGCTCAGCACGCCCGATTGCGCCAGATTCAAGCCGGTGGAGGTATTTGATGCGTAGACGACCTGCTTATCAGTCGCCGCCGACAATATAAAAATAGTACCCATCAGAGCCAGCATCGCCAGCAATGCAACCACCACAATAAGCACAATGCCACGCCGGGCCTGCATTTTGCCTGATATTGCAGACGCGCCGGCAGGTTTCATCCGTCCGCGATGGGACGCGGCCGAAGTGGCGACGGTGACAGGCATGGCTTGGCGTTTCATTGCTGTGCTCCAAAGTTCATTCAGTGAGGCAGATAAATAATCTGGGTAACAAAATGCCCGCCCTGTTCGTGATTGTTTCGATCCGTAACAAGGTAAGTGATTTTCAAAGCCTTGGGCCAATCCGCCCGATTTTGTTTATAAAACACCCACGTTTCAGGGCAGGCGTCATCACCCGGCAGTAAATCTTCTGAATAACTGGCAGGGAGGCTGCTGTTGTCCAGCCCCCACCATTCAAGCTGCGCCGGGTTGCTGCCCGGTACGGTAGAACCATCCGTCCAATCGACGGAAAAACTCGGAACACCGCGCAGCATGATGGGTGCCATGCGCTCGCAGCCATTTAACACGCCATGGGTGGAATCGTAGGGCGTGGCCACTGTGCCGTAACGATTGCACAGTGGGTCTGCAATGGGAACATTGATGTTGCCCTGATTGTCATAAAGACTGGCCAGATATCCCGCGAGGCTCTGCTGCACCGAGGACGTGCTGCCTCCGCCGCCGCCCGGCCCACCTCCCGGGCCGCCACCGGGGCCGCCACCGCCCAAACCAACGTCGTAGGCGGCATCGATGCCCGAAGATGTCTGATCAAATGTTTCGCCATCGGGAGCCGTCCAATAGGCGTGGCTGCCATTAAGACTGCTGTAGACACCGGCACCCCAGGTTGGGCTGCCCTGCGGAATCATCAAAATACATTCACGACCAAAAAAATATTGACCGGCGGTATCGCCCGACGGCACCGCGGCAGGATTGCCCGATGCCATGGGCGTAGGGTTCCAACTGTTTTCGGGCCAGTAGGGCAGGTTAGGGTCATTGTTGTTGGCGGCTGAAGGACCGTAGGATGCCGTCAACTGCCCGTACCAGATTTGGGCCTTATCGGCGGTAAGATAATCCGTCATGCTGCGTGTGGCACTGGTTCCGGATCCCACGAAACTGCCCGTTTTGCCCTGGAAGTGACCATCGGAAACAAAGGTAAGCTGGTCAATACGCCAGACCGGATATTGCGTCGCCGTCCAGCCCGAAGACGATCCCACCGATCCGCCGGGACCGCCGGTCGGACCGCCGGTTGCGGCCATGGGAGGGATATAAAGTTCGCGCCACATCAGGGGCAAGTTTGATGGGTTTTCACCACTGCTTGACGTACCCGATCCGCCGCTCCCTCCACCACCCGGGCCACCACCACCCGGACCACCACCACCCGGACCACCACCACCCGGGCCTCCACCTGGGCCACTGGTTGTCGACGACGTCGAGGCGGCCGCCGCCGGTGTCATGCCCGCGTGAATGCACAGGTAAAAATTGTCGTTGTAAAGCACCTCATCGCCGGGCGTGTATTCCACATTCGGCATCCATTGGGGCGCGTAATACCGCTGGCGAATAACTAAGAATTCATTGGTATCAAAATGTCGAAAATCGTGGGCAATCTGCGACTCAACTACCCGGACAGATCCCATGGTGCTTAATGTGGCCTGCCCCAGCCGCACCGTCGAACCGGCAAGGTGAAAAACTTCTCCAACCGCTCCCATCATAATGACCAGGATCACCAGCGCTACAAGCATTTCCACCAAGGTAAAAGCCTTTTGACCTGCCGCGACAATGCCACAGGTAAATCGGGCGGATCGGCTGCGAACATATGCCATCGGATGCCCCGCAGGCTGGCGGCCTGAGCTCTCAAGTCGCGAATATGTCATAGATTCACCGTCGTTTCATAAATATAGACCAATGAGGATACGGCCTGCCCGTTGGCCGGCGGTGCGTAGATCACATAGTCATTGGGCGTGGTCGTGCCCGGCAATAGCCCGCTCATGCTTATGGCATGGGATGCAGGGTCTACAATTACCCTGAATGTCGAGCCCGTCGTCATATCTTCCCCCAGTGCCCCAATCGGCATCGCCATGGTGCTATCGCCTCCGACAGCCGTGACAGATTTAAACGGGCCGTAAAACAACTGGGGGTAGCTGGGGTTTCCGTCGGTGGTGAGTGGTTCCCCGCCGCCAGTGGCGGATGTCGGGTATTTTGCGCTCGGATCAGGGCTGTTAAATACAAAGATAGAAACGCGAAAGGTTGTCGCGTCGGTGGCTGACCCGCCGGTGGGACTTAAAATCGGTGTCAGGTATGCGCACCAGTAATAACTTGAATTACCCGCGATACTCGCCAGCCCCTGCACGGTGTAGGGATGATCCGTCCCGTAGGCATAAGGGATCGGGCCGATCACCTGCGGCGGATTGGTGCCCGCATACTGGCTTTCAATCATACCCAGCGCGTTACCGGCCACCACCTGCGCCACGGTGCGCTGCGTGTCCTGGTTGGTCCATTTGATGGCAACTGGAAATACGCCAGCCACCATCAGCATCCCCGTGCCGAGAATAAAGATGGATACCAGCATCTCAATCAGGCTGAATCCCGGTCTGCGGTTAAACCGCCTGTGCCCCTGACAGCCCGGCCGGCTAAATGGGTTAATTCGTTCAGGCAATGGTATGGCAGGCATAATTCAACTCACTTGTACAGTAATTACTTAATAATTTGCCCGGTGTAAGTGCTAATCATCAGAATATCTGAATGAGAGGCAACATACGTCGCCTCGCTGGAAGTATTCGATGTCACGCTGGCCGGCCATCCTCCGGGTTGAAAAACCGCCAGTGCGGGAGAACTCGGGCCATATGCCGTCGAAGCGTCCCAGAAGCT
>JAKAYZ010000250.1:0-1667 GCA_021816165.1 Planctomycetota bacterium
AAAAAAACTGGATATATGAGCGCACTTTTGACGTTCCCGCGGAGATGCTCTCCAAACCCCACGTGGAACTCAAATGCCACGGGCTTGATACACTGGCTGCCATCTGGATCAATGACCGGGAAGTCGGCCGGACGGACAACATGTTCCGCGACTGGAGCTTTGATGTCCGCTCATATCTCAAGCCAGGCGGCAATACCATACGCATTAAATTTGATACGCTGACTCCCTATGTGGAAAGCAACCGGCAGGCATACAAAGAAGCATACGGCATTGATCTAAGCGACGCCCGCAGTTGGGTGCGCAAGGCTCCGTATATGTGGGGATGGGATTGGTGCCGGGCGGTGCTCACACAGGGCATCTGGAAGCCCATTGAGATTCTTGCTTACGACGCGCGGATCACCGACCTGGGTATTCTGCAGCATCATGATGCGTCCGGTTCGGTGCATTTGAATATCCAGACCACCGTTGCCGGGGCCAATTCCGGCGCGCAGGTGACCACGCGGGTGCTTTTCGGAGATCAGCTCATAGCCACCGCATCAGCGCCGGTGAAAAATGGATTGGCGACATGTCACGTTGACGTTGCCAACCCAAAGCTGTGGTGGCCCAATGGAATGGGCGATCATCCGCTTTATGTGGTGGAATCGCGGTTGTATGAATCCGCCGGCAGCGTCGTGGAAGTGCTCGCGGCCGGGACACCCTCAACCGCCAAAGTCATTGACACCGCCCGGCACCGCATCGGCCTGCGAAAAATTGAGGTTGTATCTCCCACGGGGGCGGTTGCCATGCATGTAAAAGTCAATGGCGTGCCGGTATTTGTCAAAGGTGCGGACTGGATCCCCGCGGACAATATTCCCACGCGCGTGACGCCGGAAACCCTTCGCTGGTATATGAAAAAGGCCATTGAATGTCATTTTAATTTTATCCGTCTGTGGGGTGGCGGCTATTACGAACAGGATGAACTGTTTGATCTTTGCGACGAACTGGGCATCATGCTGCAGTTCGAGTTCAAATTCGCCAACGACACCTATCCGGTCAACGATCGCAAATGGATGGCCAACCTGCAGGCCGAATTGGATCAGCAGGTGCTGCGGTGCCGCAATCATCCATCGATTGTAATCTGGAGCGGCAACAATGAAATTCAGGATTTCAAGGGATATTACCATCTGTTCCGCGATGTCATCGGCGGCACCGTTCACCGGTTGCTGCCGGGGGCCTTTTATGAAGTCGGCAGCGGTGCCGCCGGCAGCGGTGATATTCACACCTGGGAGGTCTGGCATGCCATGGCACCATTTGAACAATTCCGAACGGTGGAAGGTTTTGTGACCGAATTTGGCATGCAGAGCTTTCCAGTACCCATGACGGTTGATGCCTATACCGATGCCGCCGATCGCCAGAGTGTCCATTCCCCGGTGATGCGCTATCATGAGCTTGACGGCAGCGGCCATGGCGTCGGCATAATCATGCACTACACCAATATGTATTTTGGCAGATCACCGGAGAATTTCGACGATACGCTCTGGCTGACGCAAATTAATCAAGCGTATGGAATTCGTTATGGTGTGGAGCACTGGCGACGCGATATGCCCCGCTCCATGGCGGCAACGATCTGGCAATACAACGACTGCTGGCCCGGTCCAACCTGGTCTATGACCGATTACTATCGGCGG
>JAKAYZ010000250.1:1677-5039 GCA_021816165.1 Planctomycetota bacterium
TTCAAAGCCATTCAATATCAAAGCAAACACTTCTTTGCGCCGATTCTCGTCAGCGGTATTCCTGATCCGACAACCGGTAAAGCGGAGTTGTATATCACCAGTGATCGGCAGAAAGATGTTTCAGGTGAATTGCGGTGGGTGGTAACCGATATGGCCGGTGCGGTGTTAAAGCAGGGTGAAATGCCGGTTCATATTCCCGCCCGTACCAGCCGCCTGGCCCACACGCTGAATCTGGCGGATCTTATCAGCAGCCACGGTGCGGGAAATCTGCTGATCTGGCCGGAAGTGCGCGTGGGCAGCCGGACGGTCGCGGAGAATGCTCTGTTTTTCGGGCGACCGGTGGAGCTTAAATTCCACAAGCCGCAGTTGGCGCTGCACGTCAGCGGCAGCGGACAACATTATGATCTGCGTATTGACGCCAATGCCCCGGCGTTGTGGGCGTTCGCCGATGTGAAAGATACCCCGGCGACTTATTCAGATAACTTTGTTGCCATTCGGCCCGGTCGCACCGCGGTTATTCATATTACGCTTGATGAGCCAATGTCGCCGGCAGATTTCCATCGCAAGCTGACGGTGCGCAGTATTTATGATCTGGCACCGGATATGCGGGCCTGATCGCGATATTGCCCTCAACGCAGTGATCTGCGGTTCAGCCTTTGGCGCTGCGAATGACCATAAGCAGTCTGCCATAGGCCGATCTTGGCCCGTTGCGCTGGGTTGCATTGCATGTGGTGAAATCGTGCGATTTATCGCAACGATGTGAAAGAGAAAATCACCCGGTGTGACAATTGATGTAAGCAAAAAAATAATTCAGGCATCGCTGCTCAACGCATATTTCCGGGCCAGCAGCATGGCAGTCAGTGCGGTCAGAACTGCCAGGAGCCAGGATGTCTCGGCCAGGGGAAGCACTGTGCGGCGGCCGGGATGCCAACGCAGTGCGGACGGGGCATTACCGGCAATAGCCGTTACACCGGGCCATGGGCATTGCTGAACGTGTCCGGTGGCCGGGAAATAGCAATTGGGCAGCCGCGGCGGACTGATGCGCCCGACGACGGCCGGTTGTCTTTGCTTTCCTCGACCAGGACGTTGCCATACTGTTGCGGCAAAAGTGTCAACACGGTCAGGCAAGATGGTGCGATATTCGCCCGGTGCTATTTGTGGCAGAGGAAATGTCAGGATTTTCCCATGCTGTGTTACCACCGTAAGGCCTAATTGACGCTGATTCAGAAATTGCCCATTACGAGTCGCCTGCACGTCAAGCTGCCATCGACTGTTTCGACGAATGGCGGAAATATAAAAATGGTCTTCGCCCGCCGGGGCTTTGACCCTGTTGAGAAGCGTGCCGCGAAGGACCGCGGCAGCGGCAGAGTTGTCCGAAAAGGAGATTGCCGCAACCCTGCCCAGACCGCGCCGCCAAATGGCCGCCAGACTGTGTTGACCACTGCGCGCCAGGAGCGTGATTCCGGCTTTGGGATATACGCGATCCCACCGCTTGGTCTGCCCCTGAAAATTCAGCGAACGGGCAGTCCAATGCATATTCCCCTCTTGCGTCTTTCCCTGAATGTCTCGTGCGACTGCGAATCGCAAAAAATGGCCCCATTGGCTGAAATGCTGCATCGGCAATTCGATGGAGCCGGTCTGCGCAAGCAGTTGTCTGGTTGCACGACTCAAGTGACCCGGTGCAATAACCGCCAGATGCACAGCTTGACGCAGCAGGATTTTTTTCCAGGCTGGTACGTTCAGGTGCGGAATTCGACCGTCCGTGACCAGAATAAGCGATGACCTTTTTGTCAGCAGGCGTTGCAGAGCAGGTAATGCCGAATCCGGACGCGTGGGGCCATTGGGAACAATTTTCGCCAGTAATTGCGGCAGCAGGGGACGTACGGTTTGTGCCTTACCGTCAACTAATTTCCGGGTGCTGCCGGAGAATAATAAAATGGTGATTCGATCATTGGGTTGAAGCAGTTGTGTCGCAGCGCAAAGAGCATGAGCGGCCAGTGCGAATCGCGTAACGCCCGAAGTTGTCGAATTGCCAAGTGATCCGCTGACATCCATCAGAAATATGAAGTGCCGCGGCTTGGGGTGTGGAGGCAGACTGGATAATGGCGAAAGTTGTTCCAGTAAGGATGCGGCACCGTGGGCTCCCCGGGGCAAGCCGTATCCGCCGGGGCCAAATGCGTTTTGTGTTCCGGTAATCAGCAGGCCGCCGCCCAGGTGTCGTACATAGTCGGATATTTTTTTCTCAGCGCCGATCGGTAGATCACGAACCGCAATATCATCCAGAACCAAAGCTTGAAAACGCCCAAGGGTACGCAGTGAACCGGGGAATTCCGCCGGTGATCTGTATTGCGCAATCCAGTCTGGTATCTTGTGATCAGGCGTAGAGTGATGGTTTGTGATAATCAGTACGCGGGGCAAGCCCCACGCGGGAATTACGACACTGGCGTTGTTATCGCCGGGCCAGAGATCGTGGCTGCCAAGCGTAACGGTAATGGTGGAATTCCTGGAGATCATGCGGCGGGGCAGCGGCGGCAGCAGTACCATTTTTGTTCCGGAATGAACGAAACGCAGCGGCGTTTGGAACAGATTCTGCGCACCGGCATGTTCCACGAGCATGGTTGCGGCGGGACCCGTGGAACGCACGGTAAGCCGCAGTTGTGGCAGAGGGGGCGGCACCGTTCCAGACAACTGCTTCGGTGCCGCGACCGGGGCATACCCCAAGTGTAAATGCGTAATGCCGATATCGGTTTTGTCAGGCGGAATAACCGTTACGGCAATCGGCGCAGCGGGTGAATCGGTATGATCGGGTAACTTCCAGTTCAAAAGACCGGCAGTGAATATCCAGCAGGGGGTTGATCCGGTAAACGCCAGAAGATGTTTTATGTCAGCCGGTGCATGCGCTGCGGCGGCCAATGGGACATTCTGCGCGGTTAATTGCTCCAGGCTGGCGTTTGATGCAATAATATGCGGATGTGACGCGAAAGATACCAGTGTAATGGGAATATCACGCCCCAGATGCTTTTTCAGAAATCTCTGCAGCCAAAGCGGCTCATGCCACGGCGCGGTAACAGTTGCGGGAGAATTATCCAATGCCACGATGATTCGTCTGGCTGATGTGGAGTAATGCATGACCGGTTCGCTGGCGGCCAAAAGAGCCAGCACCGCGGCAAGCGAGGGCAGAGCGATGGAATACATTTTCCAGGCAGCCGTGCGCGAGCCGGCGAGAAAAAGCGAAGCCGCCGCTACCGGTAGAACAATAAGCAGTAACACAAGCAAGTCAGGATTGTGGAATTCCAGCATCAATACATATTACCACCAATAGCCCCGCCGGGCAGGCGGAGGATGACGTTTACGCCGGATGT
>JAKAYZ010000251.1 GCA_021816165.1 Planctomycetota bacterium
CGGCTGTGACGGGCGGCGGGGGCAGTTCCTATGTTCGCCCGATTCAAAAGCCTATCAGCATGCTTTCTGCGATTAAACACGCGTTTGGTGCCCACGCCCGTGTCATCGATATACCTTACATCGGGCAATCAAAGCACTGGTACCGACAAAATCATTTCACATCCCATGGTCGGCCGGGTTTCACTCAAACGCTTAATCTCATCACGTCATCTCATGCGTCAAAGGTGGCGGCCTTCTGGCGGCATTACGCCCATCAGTCACCAATTGCCGAGGTGCAGTGGACGGCCACTTTCACCCCGCGCCAATCGGGGTGGTACCTGCTGAAATTTTTTGCCAACACCGACGGACGCATTCGTATCAATGGTAAATTAGTGGTGGATCAATGGCGTCCGGTCCCGGTGGTGCCTTACCTCAACAGCCTGTACTTCAAGGCTGGGCATCCATACCGTTTTTACATACGTGTGCGGAAAATTCTGCCTCAAACTTTCGTACATTTTGGTCTCCAGCCGGTGCGTTACCCCCTCATCAAGCCGCAATACATTCACGCCATCTCCCACGCCAGTTGCGTCATTGCGTGTGTTGGCTTCGGCACCCGGCTGGAACGGGAAAATCTCGATCGCTCCTACCACCTTCCGGCCATGCAGGATCAATACCTGACGGATGTATCCAAGCTCAATAAGCATATGGTGGTAGTGGTTAACGCCGGTGCCGGTGTGGGCATGGAGCATTGGATTAAAAACACGGCTGCCGTCCTTTATGCATGGTACCCCGGAGAAAATGGTAACCGTGCCATCGCCCAAATTCTTACCGGCAAGATAGACCCCAGCGGCCGCCTGCCCGATACCTTCAGTAAGCATTGGCGTGATGAACCGGCGTATGGACACTTTCCCGGCCACGATAATCAGGTCACTTTTGCCGAGGGTATTTTTACCGGGTATCGCTGGTTTGATCATAAGCATATTCAGCCGCTGTTTCCCTTCGGGTTTGGGCTTTCCTACACCCATTTTTCGTTCAGTCCGCTTACCATCACGTCACGCGGCGCAGGTAAAAACCGAACAATTGCCGTTCGCGTATCCATTGCCAACACCGGCCACAGAGCGGGCGCAGAGGTGGCGCAGCTTTACATCCGCCCTCAAAACAGCAAGGTCGTTCGCTGTTTTCAAACGCTTAAGGGGTTTGGACGCGTGAGCCTGCAACCGGGGCAGACCCGTGAAGTTAATATGAAGCTCGACTGGCGCGACTTTGCCTATTTCAGCACGCCTCTCAATCGCTGGGTGGTGCCGCATGGCCGCTATGAGATAGCAGTCGGCTCCAACAGCCGCGATATTAAATCAGTCGGCGTGGTGCGCTGGTGATGCGGGCGGAATAACGGCATCGGGCCGATCATTTCGACCGCTGGCGGGTTCCATCAGTTTCCGCCATAGAGTGATCTGCTCGGCCAGCGTGTTAACACTGTTGACCATGCGAACCAATTCAGGACGAATGGGGTTTTCCAGCAGTACCGCCGGGGGCTTTAATGATTGGAACGACTTTACAACCCGTTGCGCGTCGGTTGGCGGTGTGGCGTGGTCAAGGTCGGCTAGTTCTGCAAGAAATGGGTCAAGCGCATCAAAAAATGGACGGCAACAGGCGATCAGGGCCTTTCGGTCGGCTGTGATTTCCATCGTTTCCATGCTGGCCGCCGCATGGAATAAGCGTAACGAACTCGCCATCATGCCGCTTAATAACCGGTTGAGTCCCGGTTTCACGGCCATCTGGGCGTTGAGTCGGGTGATGGATGCTTCAAGATTGGTTCTTGCCAATTGGGCCGCGCGCCGGCTCGATCCAACCGATGCGGCGGTGGCAAATTCACCTTGAAATCTGCCAATAACGCTCATGACATAATGGTGATGGCTTCGTATCAGCGACTGAATATGTCCGGCTATTTGCGTCTCCTCCCGGGTAGGCCAAAGGCAATATGCAGCCATCGCTATCGCCCCTCCAATCAGCGTACAAAGTGCCCGGGCATCAATTAAAGTGATGATATGCTGGCCCGACTGCGAGAGCAAAATGACGATCAGTCCGCTGATGAAAACGGCAAATAAGCCATAATTCATGGGGCCGAGATAGCGCAGAAAAAACATCAGCAGTCCGACAATAATCAGCGGTGTCGCAACGGTTTCCGGTGCAACAGCGTAAATCCACGTCAGCAGTATCAGCCCGATCATCGTACCGGCCGTACGCAGCAGACCCCGGCTGATGGTGGTGCCAAAATCCGGCTTGAGCACCAGCCCTACCGTCATGGGTATCCAGTAACTATTTGTTAATTGCAGCCATCGCCCCGCCAGCATGGCCACGGCCAGCGCTACGGCCATGCGCAGGCCGTGCCGAAATGACGGCGATTGAATATTCAAATTGGCGGCAATAATCGCCGCACTTTCCGAAAGTTTGCGGTTGTAGCGGGCTGTCGGCCGTGCTCGGTTGCGGCCGCCGTGGCGGGCTGCCACCGCATCGGCCGCGATGTCTGCGATAATCCAAAGCTGCCGGACAATAATATCCAGACATTCGATCAAATCATCAATTTGCGTTTGGCTTATATGATGGGTCGCCAGTTCGCTTGCCAGTTGTTCATGATCAAAAGCAAAAATCCCGCCCGCTGATGGGGCCTTGCCATTCGGCAGCGGTTGATCGGACAGAATGTCAACAATTGTTGCCAAGCCGGAGCGGATCACCTCTTCAGCACCGCCAACCGCGTTTCCCGGCTTTCTAGCCTCCGGTGGAAGCATCCGGATCAAACCACCGAGGCGGGTGAATTGCAGCGCCAGGCGTTCGCCTTGCGTAAAAAGCGAGCGGATACGCTGTCCCTGTCGCGAAAAATCGTCATCCAGCGACGGGTAATTGTTAACCCACGGCACCACCAGTCGGCTCTCGCCAGCGTCGGCCGTGGCATCCATGCGATAATTGTCGGCCGCCCAATTCAGTAATCCTCGATAAAAATCAAGAAGGATTCTGCGTTGCGGGGCATACGGATTCAGCGGCATCATCAGAAGGGAGAGAACCGTTTGAATGGCTCCGCCACCAAGTGCCGCTAAGGCCAATTGCCAGGCATCCGTCCATGGAATGCTGCGAGCCGCAAAGACGGTAATCGTCACAATCGCCGCCAAGCCAACGTCGGTCGCGCCGCTACCGAGACAAATGGCAAGCGCTGCGCCAAAACCAACAATGGCAACCGCGATGATGGCAAGGGGCCATAGGGTTGCAAGCTGGGTGCCGACGGCCATCATTATCGCAATAAAGAATGACGCAGCTATCAGGTGTTCGGCTCGCTGGCGATACGGGAGGATACTGTCGGACAAACTGCTCGTCACCGCCCCAAAACTCAAACCCACCGCCGCGAAAGGATTGTGAATGATTAGCCCGAGCGCGAGTGCCGCCACCACGCCACCAGCGTTGCGTATCGCCATCGGCAGGTTCGCCTTTTGCCTGTCCATGTGCAAAAGGCCACCCCATTGCCCAGCGGATCGCACCGGTAGGGCCTTGGCTACTGGCTGCGATTCAATATTATTGCGTGATTCCACACTCATGGGGGATAAAAATAACCGATATCGCCTTATTTACGCGCCCAACCATCAGCCTTTCGACGCCCGTTCGTCGCCTGCGGCCGCTTGCATACCCGTCCTTCCGAGCGCAGAATACAGGCCTTGGGTTTCACCCGACGCAATGTGAAGCCTTAACGGTGCCGATCGCTGGCCGATGGGAAACATTCATCGTGCCGGCACGGCTGAGGTTAATTTTACGGAGTGTGTGGCGTGTCCAGGGCAGCCCCGATTTCCGGACTTTCGTGCAACGTCTTGGTGCTTAACCGCCTGTACATGGCGATTCGTGTGGTAAGCGCCGCCCGCGCATTTTCGCTTCTTTCACGCAGCCGTGCGGAAGTTATCTCCGTTGAGAACGGTTCCTATTTTAATTACAGTATTGAATCATGGATCGAGGTATCGCAGCTTAAAGCCCAGTTTGAGCGGGATACGCACGATTTTGTCCGCACCGTCCGTTGTGAAATTGCCGTACCGCGGATCATTCGGCTCCTCGGATACGACCGCCTTCCCCGGCAGGATGTAAAGCTGAACCGGCGTAATATCTACGCCCGCGACAGCGGCACATGCCAGTACTGCGCCAAACGCTTTCCATCCAGCGAGCTTTCGCTTGATCACGTGGTACCGCGGTCACTTGGCGGCAAAACCGTCTGGGAAAATCTGGTCTGTGCCTGCGTATACTGCAATGCCAAAAAGGGCGGTAGGACTCCGCATCAGGCCAACATGCATCTCATGCGTCCTCCGGTTAAGCCCAAACGAAATCCGGTCATCAATGTGCGGCTTGGTTCGGATAAGTATTCCTCCTGGCAGCACTTTTTGGACCACGCCTATTGGAGTGTGGAACTCAAATAAGTCCGCGGTCTCTTGCACGCTGCGGCCGACAATCGTTAACCCGAATATCGGTCAGTGGCCATTTTTCCAGATGCTCCCGATGGCGCTGGTGTCCTCATCCGCCTGGGATTTTGAGCAAGTCCAGCGAAACGCCTTCAATATTATCTATTCTCCGGCGATTTCACCTCCGCCGGGACATAATGCCACGCCCAAATAGCGTTTCTTCGACAGCTCCCTTGCAGGTGTCGGTTCGCTGCCTTATCCTTAGTCCATCGGGTGGGTTATATCAATGGAGTCTTTGATGTTGCGCGCATCAATTGCACCTCGCCCCCGTCTGGCCCGATTTATTAATTTTCATGTAACTGCCCGCTCCCTCTTTATTATGGCATTCGCCCCGGTGGCCGCGATATGCTTGCTTTCATCAGCCCGGCTCCTTTCCGCCGCCCCGCGCCTCATTACCATCAATACGCAGCGGGCGGGCAAGGTTTTCCATTCCGCGCTCAATGTTTGCATTGGCGGTGAGCATGCGGCCCTGGAATTTAACCGCGAATCCCTTCGGCAGTTGGCGATTGCCCACCGCCTATGTGGCTTTTCATAT
>JAKAYZ010000252.1 GCA_021816165.1 Planctomycetota bacterium
GGGTCATGTTATCAAATGGAATAACGCAGTTTCCACCCTGTTTTTTGGCCCGGTAAAGAGCCTGATCGGCGCATTCCAGAAGCATTTGCGGATTGCTGGGGTCAAGCTCAGCTACTCCAAAACTGCAACTGACGCGGATAGGCTGATCCTCAAATCGGAAAATTTCCGCGGCCATGCGCTGGCGCAGGCGTTCCGCAAGAACCAACGCTCCGTCGGCGGCGACGTTGGGGGTGAGAATGGCAAATTCTTCACCGCCGTAGCGGGCCACCACATCTTCGGTGCGGCAGGATTCTGAAAATACACGGGCTACACCGCGCAGCACCTGATCGCCAAAGGAATGACCATGGGTGTCGTTGAGCTGTTTAAACCTGTCCAAGTCCGACATAATACAACTGAACCGGGAACTGAAACGCAGGGCATGGGCGGTTTCGGCGGCGATGCGCTCATCCAGATAGGCTCGGTTATGCAGGCCAGTCAGACCATCGATCAGCGCCCTCTTGGCCAGCATATCCATGAGTTCGCGGGTGCGCAGGGCTACGCGGACGCGGGCGAGCAATTCCGCCGCATCAAAGGGTTTTACGACATAATCAACCGCACCGAGGGAGAAGCCTTTGACCTTTTCATCACCAGCCGATTCACCGGATAAAAAGATGATCGGCACAGACCCGGTGGCCGGGTTTGACTTCAGCCGCCGGCACACTTCAAATCCATCCATATCAGGCAGATTGACGTCCAAAAGGACAAGGTCAATGCCGAGGCTCTCGGCCTTTTCCAAGGCTTCGTGTCCGTCAAAGGCGGAATGCCATTCTATAGGTTCATCCGCCAGGCGAATGCGCAAAAGCTGGTGAATGATTTTTAGATCATCAACCAATAAAACCTTGGGCTTCACGGCACACCTCTGGTCAACTCGGCGGGGCACTTTGCCGCCGTTTGCAGGTTGATCCCCTTCACATTGGGGATGACCTGGCCACTCTCGCCCGCTTTAGACATCGGCAATGCAGTGGTCGCCCATTCGTTATTTCGCAATTTCAGAAAAGATTGGGACTAAACCCGAGAATGAAGGGCTTCAGAAGCATTTGCGACAGGTATTATATGACGGTGTAGTTGGGAGCAACGGCATGGCAAAAGGCAGTCGATCAACCACCACCCGCCAAGGGGCGGTTACGTGGGGTTCTTTCGTTGACGGGGTGGGCAGTGTAGAATGACTCTGGTGTTTTGGTTTCTCCCGAAATGGGAATGGACGTTACCACAAGGAAATGGGTTTCATGACGTTTGGTTCACAATTCAATGAAAATCGTAATCTGCCCCCGGAAGTAAAACCGGTTTCGGAGGAGTTAGACCGTGCCGTGGTTGAAGCCATGCAGGGTCTGTCAATTGAGGACCTTATGGCCGAGGCGCTGTCGCGGCCAGAAGGTGTGGCGGCACCGGGGTTGGATCCCAGCCGGCCGATGCGTGGTGGTCGCCCGACCACCGTACAAGCGGCGGAGACGGCTCCAACGGGCAGCGTGCGGAGTCGCAAGGGCCGTGTGGTAAGCATCCGCGATCGGAGTGTGTTTGTGGACTTGGGGGGCAAGTCGCAGGGGCTGGCACCGCTGGACCAATTTGAATCTCAGCCTGGTGAACCCGCGGTGGAACCGGTGGAAGTGGGGCGGGAGTATGAATTTATTTATACCGGATATGATGCCCGCGAAGGACTGATTCTTCTGGCCCGCAAGGGTGCGATCAACCATGGTGGGTTGGAGCAACTGCGTGTGGGCGACACGGTGGACGCGATGGTGGAAGCGGCCAACAGGGGCGGACTGGAAATGCGTCTGAAAAATACCCGCGCCTTTATGCCCGCCGGTCAGGTTGACATCCGGTTCTGTCCGGATTTGTCAGCTTTTGTCGGTGAGAAAATGCGCTGCCGGGTCATTGAAATTGATTTAAGCGCCAACAAGCTGGTGGTCAGTCGCCGGGAATTGCTGGAAGAAGAGCAGGCCAAGCTGCGGGAAAAAACCTGGGGCGAACTGGCCACGGGCCAAATTCGCGAAGGCCGGGTGTTAAGTGTGCAGCCATACGGTGCGTTTGTGGATTTGGGTGGAGTGGACGGATTATTACACGTATCGGCGATGAGTCATAGTCGCGTTTCGGATCCCAACAAGGTTGTGAAGGTGGGCGATCTGGTGCAAGTGATGGTGCTGGGGATGGATGAGGAAAAGCAGCGTGTGTCATTGGGGCTTAAGCAGTTGATGAAGGATCCCTGGTCCACCGTGGCCGAGGATTTTCCGGTGGGAACGACGGTCACGGGCGTGGTCAGCCGCATTTTGGATTTTGGCGCGTTCGTGGAATTGGCCGCCGGTGTGGATGGGTTGGTGCACATTTCCGAAGTTTCGCGGCGGCGCATTGCACGTGTCGGCGAAGAGATTCAGGTGGGGCAGAAGGTTGAAGCCAAGGTGCTGGCGGTGGATCTGGAAAAAAAGCGGATCAGCTTATCCATAGCCCAAGTGCAGCGCGAAGCAAGTCCGGTGGAGTCGGTGGCGGCACCTGGCCAGCACGGTGGGACGGCATCACCAAAATCGCCGGGCGGACCGACAGCGGCGGTTGTCCGGCCCCAAGTGGCCGGGGAAAAGGCATCCAAGACGGCGCGGAAAGCCCCGTTGAAAGGCGGATTATAAGACGTTGGGTTTGGCGCTTAAAATGCAACGGCGTACTGGCGTTGGCATGCGTTGGAAGAGAATGAATATGCCATTGCAGGATCGTTAAAACGCGGCGGTGTGGTTTGGCTGTGCCGGAGGTGTGGGGTCCAAGAGTTCAGGACCAGTTGACGGACATTGTGAAAAATATTACAATGTTCATGCGAAGTCGAAGGTGATGGCCATGGAAGAAGACCGGCCTAAGAATGCAATGCCCTCCGGCGGCGCGAAATCCGCTATGGATCGGCTGGAAAAACATGCCGAAGATCGGCTGCGATCAGGTGCATCTGCCGGCGGGACTGGTGGCGGTAGGTCAAGTGTGCAGCGTTTTGCCGGGATGGGATTTGAATTTCTCGCAGTTATCTTCGTGTTCGGCCTGATCGGTCAATGGTTGGACAAGAAATTTAACTGGCACGGCGTGGCGACGGTCATTGCGATAAGCGTTGCGGCGCTTGGCGATCTGTATCTGCAGATCAAGATACTCTTACGGACGGATAGTAAGAAAACACAAATTCTCAGACCCCATCAGGATGGCGATGAATAATTCACAAAAATCAGAGGAGGTCAGTTCGGCTTGGCTGAGGCTTGGTCTGGCGGCTACGCCAGTGGCCGCGGTCGGGTGCGCGATGCTGCTGGCTTTGGGGGCGTTATTGCTGCTGCATCGGCCGCTGCATCTGCGGGAGATGCTGGATGCTGCGGTGGTGAGCGTGGTGGTTGGCTTGCTGGCCGTTGCACCGATGGTTGTACTGATTGGGCGGAGTGCCATATTACTGCTGCGCTGTGCAGTGCTGGCGAATATGACACGGCTGGTGGGTGTGGCGGTGGGCGCGGTGGTGATTATCGCGTTTTCGCCGGTACAGTTGCAGAAAACAGTGGTGCTGTTGTGGCTGGCAGCCTTTTATTTTGTGTTACTCATTGCCGAATCGGTGGCGTCTTCGTGGGTCATCAAGCATTCCAAGGTGTAGGTTGGAATGCCGCCAGTGGACCATCGGCAACAGCTATATTTGACGCGCCGCTGTGCATCAGGTAAAAGAATCGGCCCGGCGCGGCTCTGGCGGGCCGCAAGGTAACGGGCATCAGGCGAGTTGGAACCGGACTATCGAAGTGCTAATGAATGCTGTTATGCCAGTACCTGCCGGAGCTTTACCATTGGCCGGCGTGAACGTGCTCAACGGAACAGTTGCGCACCGCTTGTGGTCGCATCCGCTCTTTTATGTTCTGGGAAAACCAGTCTATTTCAGCAGCGACATTTTGATGTTGCTGTTGTCCGCCGGCCTGATGCTGGCTATTTTTCCGACCATGGCCCATCGCCTGAAAAAGCACCCGGTGCCGACGGGTTTTCGCAACTTTTTTGAGGCTATGCTGATTTTTCTTCAGCGTGATACGTTTGAGCCGATGCTGGGAACATGGGCCGCTGTATTTACGCCCTATTTGTGGACGGCGTTTTTCTTTATTCTCTTTGCAGACCTCTTCGGTATGCTGCCGGTCGATGAACTGGTGACATTGTTCAATGCGGCGTTTGGCACGCACATTCCGTCTTTCTGGGGCGATGCGACGGGCAATTTGACGGTTACGGCCACGTTGGCGCTGTGCACGTTTGTGACCGTGCATGTGTCCGGGTTGTCGGCATTCATCCGCCATGCCCGTCGTCGGCATCACGCGCATGTTCAGGAGCATGGCCATGGACATCATGTGGAAGCGGTGCCGGAAGGTCCGCGGCGCTTCTGGCTGCTGGCGGTACTGGTGGGAGTGGGCAACTATCTGCGGCATCTGGTGCCGCCCGGCGTGCCTTGGGTGATTTGGCCGCTGATTTTTGTTCTGGAATTACTGGGTATTTTCGTGAAGCCGCTGGCCTTGTGTATGCGTTTATTTGCGGTGATGATGTCCGGACCGCTGGTGGTGGCGGTGTTGGTAAGCATCACCTTTGCGTTGGGGGGGGCGCTGGCCCGGACGACGGCAGCGATTCCGGTGATTTTTTCAGGCACCGCTTTTGAGGCTTTGCATCTGCTGGAGGCGTTTTTGCAGGCGTATATTTTTACGCTTCTAAGCGCCGCGTACCTGGCCGAGGCGGTCTCTCTGGAGCATTAAAAGGACAACCAGAGCCGGCCACGGTGTTGTGGCGGCGGGATGAATTCAGGAAGGTTTTCAACAGACAGGAGTACGTACGATGGATACAACAACAATGCAGGCAACACATGCTGCGGTGACCGCAAGCCACGTCATGGCCCACGGTCTGGCGCAAGGTGCCAATTCCATGCATGAGCTGACCGAAGCCATTCAGGTGGCGGGAGCCTTAATTGGCGGTGGGGCCGGTGTGGGTGGTG